>DAHVAI010000378.1 GCA_027314685.1 Nitrososphaerota archaeon
AACGCGACCAGATTCGATTGAGCGAACAATCCCCACTCTGTTGTCAACCTCAATTTCCGCGCCGACTTCGAGTTCGCTCGCTTTTTCACCAAACTTCTTTACCGCAACCCTGGATACTCTGTTCGGGTCTCTTGCGCCGAACGCCTTCTCCGGAGCAAGCTCCACGTCAAGAGTTTGATTAGCGTCTGCATTTTGCAAAGCTTCGTCTAGTCCCTTCAGAACCCAGCCCTCGCCAATGGCGATCAACCGCGGTTCATAGGTCCTTGTTGGATCCGCATTGCCAGCCTTCTCGGCATCCTCTTTTCTTGTCGTGTCTATTATCTGACCGGTGTCTTTGACCTTCGCAGTGTAATCAGCCAAGATCAAAGTTCCGACTTCTAGCGTCATTGTAAACGAAACTCTTCCCGTAAACTGTTAAAATACTTACCCTTAGATGAGCGCTTTGAGCGTTTCCCAAGCAGTGGCAAGCGCTTTGTTTGAGTCGCATTCGTATCCGAGATGATTTAGCGTCTGAGAAATGGCACCAAGAGTCGCAGTGACCATAGTCTGGTCAATCATCCCCATAGAACCCACGCGGAACATCGTACCTTTCAGCTTTCCGAAACCTCCAGCTATGAGCAAGCCGAACTTTTTGTCAAGTGTCGACCTAAAATCTTCGTCTTTGATTCCTGCTGGATACTTGATCCCTACGACGCTATGAGACCTGAATTCCGTCGCAGCGAGCGCCTTCAATCCGAGGGCTTCAAACCCGTTGTAAAACGCGTTGGCACAGACCTCGTGTCTCCTGAATCTATTGTCCAGCCCTTCTTCCAATACAATCTTGAGCGCTTCGTCGAGTGCGAAGAAGAGAGGAATCGCTGGAGTCGCAGGAGTCTCATGATGTTCAGCGAATTTGAAGTACTTTGGGATGTCAAAGTACTGGTTTCTCGGCTTGACCTCGCGCATCGCCTCTTTTGCCGCTTCACTGAATGAAAGAATAACTACTCCCGGTGGAGCTGCAAGGCACTTCTGGCTACCTGCAATGCAAACGTCAATTCCAAGCTTCTGTGCAGGAACATCCTCTCCGCCAAGTATGCTAATCGCGTCAACGACAAACAACGCGCCGTGCTTGCTAGCTATCTCTTTCAGTTCCTTTAGCCGCCTCCAGGTAACACCAGTGGAGGTTTCGTTGAACACAACGCAGAGTGCCTTCACCTTGCTTGCAGCTTCAAAGGCGTGCTCGATCTCTTCCAGTCGTGGGACAGTGCCGAGGTCTGCTGCAGGCGAGACAACATTCACGCCAGCAAACTTCGCCGTATCGCCCACCCTCGTCGAAAACTCACCGTATGTCGGTATGATTGCAGTATCACCAGGTTGCAAGATCGAGCCCACAGCTGCATCTACTCCCGCAGTTCCAGAGCCAGATATTACAACAATCTCATCGTTTGTTTGGAACACTCGCTGTGCATTTGACTGGATTCTCGCGTACAATTCATGGAATTCAGGGCCGCGATGATTTATCATAGGAGTCACGAGCGCTTTCATGACGCGATCAGGAACATTTGTCGGGCCAGGAATCATCACTAATTTTGCCAAAACAGTTCACGAACTACAAGAAAAACTGAGTAACCAATCCATCTAAACTTTTGCTAAAAGCTTGCGTACGGTCTCGGCGACCAATTCAACCTTTTCGATCGGAAAAGAAGATTCCGCGGTCACGATTACCAATCCTGCTTCGACAGGTATCATTACGATTTTGAAAGAGTCGTGACTCACTACAGAATATTGTACATGTCCAAAGTAAATAGACCAAGATGCCATAGCACCCTTGAAAAATGTAAGATCTCTGACGAGCTGAGATTCTCCAGGGTGGCTGCTGGTTGGATCGCGTAGTTCGCTCATTATCATTCCCTGCCTGTTGTCCATGAAACCAAAGTAGCGTATACGGTCGTCAAGCAGAAAGATGTCATTCTTCAGCTGGACGTACAGGGCAACGTTCATTCACTGATATTTATCGAAGGTATGAGATAACCGTTTTCATCCGTCGAGCGAGTCAAACCGACCTTTCTTTATAATAGGGTCGACTAACTTTGCGACAGAACGTGGCACGAGCTCCTTCCAGTTAGAACTTTCAAGAATTCTCTTCCTTACTTCAGTAGCAGAGTATTGTGGCCTTTCTAGAAGTGGGGCTTCCACAGTGCGAACTCCTTTCTCCTTGAATAATTGCATAGTGAGTTTGTCGTTGGAAAAGACAACCTCATAGTTGGGAACTACCTGATCTATGTATGCGGTCCAGACTGCATGCCCAGATGCGTCCGGGACCGGAATGATAAGGTATCTCGATGGATCTATTTTCTCTTCATTGAGCGTGTTCCTTATCATAACGATTCTTTCACCTGCAGTAAATGGATTTCTAGATTCATAGCTCTTTTGCGAGCTTCCAACTATGATGTAAAGGTGTTTCACTTGTCTTAGAGCAAATTTCACAGTTGCTAGATGCCCTAAATGAAACGGTTGAAACCTTCCTATGAAAAGCCCAGTGTCTTTCAATTTGCTTGATCACGTTGCAGTGTAGGCGTACTTGTACAATCTACATTCGACTGCGTTAAAAACGTCACGCCAGAATCTCGTGTCGAGTCATTTTGGAGTTTCTTGAGATTGATGGTTCATTGGGCGAAGGAGGTGGCCAGATTCTCAGAACCTCGGTAAGTCTATCTTGCGTGCTTAATCGCCCAATCAAGATTAAGAACATACGCAAGAATAGGAGCACACCAGGACTGAGACCCCAGCACCTACAATCCGTCTTGACTGCGGCAAAGCTCTGCAATGCCAGGGTATTAGGAGCAAACGTAGGATCCACTGAACTAGAATTCATCCCCGCCGATTCGGTCGATAATTTCATCGGAACAATTGATTGTGGCACGGCTGGAAGCATTTCGCTTATTGCGCAGACGATTATTCCGATCTCAATATTCCGCAAAATAAATCTCGATGTAACTCTGCGCGGAGGCACCGAAGTTCCAAACAGTCCTACAATTGATTACATACAAAAGACAGTTTTGCCAATCTACAGAGAGATGTGCGATATCGACCTGAACATCATCCAGAGAGGATACTATCCAAAAGGTGGCGGCATCGTTGAGGTCAGATGCTCAAAATCCAAGGATTGTCACTTTTCTTTTGACAACGCTTCAAAGAAATCGAATAAAGTGTCAGTATTGAGTGTTTCAAGGTCTCTTTCCAGTCATGTTACAAAGAGACAGCTCGAATCAGCAAAGGTGGTTCTCAACAAACAAGGATTGGAGATTGTTTCAGCCGAGACAGATAATGAAGGAAACTCCCTTTCACCAGGATCTTCAATTCTAGTTTTCCAAGTTTCTGATTCTTCGCTGATCGGATCTTCGTCACTTGGCGAACGGGGAAAGCGAAGCGAGATTGTGGGAGAAGAAGCCGCACGTAATTTTACTGAAGAAGCAGTGAACTTACCTAATGTCGACTCGCATTTAGCGGACATGCTGTTGACACTGTTCTGCTTTAGAGATAGTTTCAGTTTCACTACTTCTTCAATGACAAACCACTTCAGGACAAATGCAGAAATCGCAAGAAAGATTTCTGGATGTGCCATCGATTACCACAAGATCGGAGAAGTTTGGCAAGTTTCGGTTACCGGTTCATCCGAAAAGCCTAATAGGTAAAGATGAAGACGAAAGAAATTAGTTGTTTCTAGATGGCGTTTAACGAAGCTTACATCCCAGGGGCCACTGTTGTTGGCGTAGCTTACAAAGGTGGATTGGTTTTGGGTGCTGAGAGAAGAGTGACACTCGGCGGTTTTGTCGTCAGTAAAGTTGCAAAAAAGACGTTCAGAGTAACTGGTTCCGTTGGCGCGGCGTGTGCAGGCCTAATCGGCGACATGCAAGTATTGATAAAGCAGCTTCAGGCCTATGTGAAGATTCGCGAGCTGGAACTTCGCAGAGCCCTGCCAGCAAACTCTGTTGCAAAGCTTCTATCTGTGATGATGTTTGAGACAAGATACGCTCCGATGATCACCCAAGTGATGATTGGCGGAGTTGATGAGAAGCCGATGATTTGGATTCTTGATCCTTTAGGATCCATTATCCCAGATGATTATGCGGCAGTTGGTTCTGGAGCAGAAATCGCGATCGGTGTCATCGAGAATGGTTACTCTGAGAATCTGTCAGAGGCCCAGGCAAAAGAACTCGCTGTAAAGGCGATTCGCTCTGCTATCAAGAGAGATGTCACGAGTGGTGACGGAATCGACCTCCTTTACGCGACGAAGGACGGCGTGAGAGAGGAAACTGTTCCCCTCGTTCAGGCTAACTAGAAAACGGTTATATCCCAAAAGTGCGCAATATTCGCGGTTCGAAATGTCTCTGATTACAGGCACCTCCGAGCAGATTATTATCACGGATGCGGCCGTAGATAGGATTAAGCATCTTCTTGTAAAGGAAGGCAAGCCCGAAGCGGGCCTTCGCCTGTATATTTCTGGCGGTGGCTGCGCTGGCATGTCCTACGGAATGTCCATTGATGACCTCATTTCTAATGATGATGCGGTGGTAAGGACAAAAGGAGTGAAAGTGATTGTAGACAAATTGAGTCTCATCTATCTCCGCGGCTCCAAGATTGACTATGTTGAGAACTTGCAAACTTCGGGTTTCCAGATCGACAATCCGAACGCTGCGTCTTCTTGTGGTTGTGGCCTTTCCTTCAAGGCAAACAAGGAAGCTTCTACAGAAGCGAAAGCTCTGTCCGAGAAAAAGTAGCATCATTTATCTGCCCCTAAAGCGTAGCAAGCGCCGGGAAAATTGCTGGAACGCTTCGGTGTAACTTTTGACTGGCGCGGCGCGTCGATAGAAGCTATCACAACCATCGCTCTTCAAGCAGATCATTCAGGCTGTGGGTATTTCTTTGTTGGAGAGGCGTGGGGTCTAGAAGCCTTCTCCACCGTCGGGCATGTCTTGACCATCACGAAGAGGATCAAAGTAGGTACTGGAGTTGTCAGTATCTATTCAAGAACGCCTGCTACGATTGCGATGGCATGCGCAACGCTGAGCCAGCTCGCACCAGGTAGGTTTCTGTTGGGTATTGGCACTAGTGGACAAGGTCTTGTAGAAGCGTTTCATGGAATTAAGTTCGACAAACCGTTCAAGAGAACTCGAGAATATGTTGATGCGATAAGAAAGATTCAGAGTGGCGAGTTTGTAGACTATTCCGGTAAATCACAACCTCCAAGGATTCGATTGTTTACAACCCCGGCGATTCCTCCGATACCAACTTATCTCGGAGCGATTGGCGAGAAGAATCTTGCATTATCAGGCGAAATAAGCGATGGCGCAATTGTAACTATGTATCCAATTTCAAAACTAGTTCATTGTCGTGATATGGTCAGGCAGGGAAACGCCTCAAAGAAAGTATTCGCGTTCATTCCGATCAAGATAACAAGTAACGATAGAGAAGAATCTTCCGGTAAAATGGAAGTCTCCAAGCTTGTTTCCTTCTACATTTCATCCATGGGCAAATACTACGCCCAGAATTTGATCAAGCTTGGGTACGAAAAACAAGTGAACGAGATAAAGCAGGCTGCGATCGCAGGCGGGACATCCGAAGCTGCAAGAGTGATTTCTGAGGATTTCTTGAGGGAATTTGGGCTTGTAGGAACGGCTTCACAGATAATCGACAGACTAGCGCGATTTCCTGAAGGTGTCAACCCGATTCTAGCTTTCAACGCCAGTACAGCAAAAGATGGAGGAGTTGCCGCAAGAGCTATCAGAGAACTTTCTGTGGTGCTCAACAAATGACATAGGGCTGCCGCACTCAACTTAAACAATCAGGAGTCACTCGGCCTTTCAGCATTTCAAAGTGTGTATCTTTTTGGCAAATGTGAAATTCATCATACATGGCGCAGGCCATGATGCCGAACAATCAGCGTCAAGAGCTCACTTTGCAGAAGATTGCGGATACGACGGGTTCTTCCTTGGGGAAAGCCAATGGAATACGCTCGACCCATTCCAGACGCTCGCGTTCTGCGCAACAAGGACTCGCGCCATTAAGCTTGGCACTGGTGTCACGAGTATGTTGTTTCGAAGTCCATATCAGCTTGCCAACGCCGCTGCCACGCTAAATCATATTTCAAACGGCCGCGCAATCCTAGGCATCGGCACAGGAGACGAGCCAGAGCTCGGATTCAAGTCGACCAAGATGGACCGATTCGAAGAGGAACTCAAGAGAATCAGAGTTCTTCTACACGGCGGATCACTACCCTTTCTTTCAGTTGAGGGCAAGAATGTCGAAGAATCCTTAACTGCTGGCAAACTCCCAGTTCCTCTATTCATCGCAGCTGAAGGACCACGCGTTCTTGAACTTGCAGGTAGGATTGCAGATGGAGTGATTCTTGGAACTGGTTTCGATCTGCGTGTACTTAGATGGGCAAAGGAGAAGATATTCGAAGGAGCAAACAAGGTTGGTAGATCATCCAGAGATGTTGAGATACTTGTCGCAGGCATGATCGTTATTGATTCTAACGGAAAGAGGGCCAAAGAGCTAGCCCGAAGGCGCCTGGCTAATCGTGCTTATCATAACTTCAGATCTACGCTCGAGACAGTTCCCGAGGAAGAGTTGGAAGGAGTCAAGAAATTCTTGCGTGCTTTCGACATAACCAAACCGATCGAAGAGAAATCAGACCCTGAATTGGTTACTGATTATCTGATCCAGAGATTCTCAGTTGCCGGTACGCCCGAAGAGTGTAAAACGCGAATCGAAGAACTTGTGAGATTGGGTGCCACTTCATTCATGCTGACTCCGCCTTTCAACATTTTTGAGCAAGTCATGAAAGACTGGGCAAAAGCGATTGTATCCGAGTACCGAAACTAATTTGTATCAATCTAGCTTCGCCATTATGCAAGGAACGTTCATCTCTTCCTCGCTGAGACCTCCGTGTCTTCCTGGAATCAAGTTCCGCTTGGGATCAGATGTTGAGTTGTCGATGACGTTGTAGGATTCAGGCACTGCGATAACGTCCCCGATGCGATCGTATGTCTCTTGCCTCACTTTGCCCAACCCGAAATACCCATTTTCCAAAAACCATTTTGAGCTTCTCACTTCGAAAAGGTCCTTGAAATTCTGTTTGAAGTACTCTCGAATTTTTTTCTCCATACCCTCTTTGGCGTGCATGATGCAGGCCCTTGAATCACCAGTTGGCGGAAGTTTCAACAAGTCTAGGAGCTTTGGATGGTTTGAAAGATCGATTATCCCTTCCTTTTCGATGTTAACGGCTCCATGGTCTCCAGTGATTATGAGCAGAGTATCACGTGCAACCTTTCTATCTAACTTTTGAAGAAGCTGAGACTCGACTATGGAAAAGATTGATTCGATCTCCACTGCATACTCTTCCGAATATGGCCCTCGCCCATGCGCTAGCGTATCAGGGGATGGATGATATGCGAAATGAAACGACTTCTCTTTCCCTTGCTCCAGATTCTTCCGTAACCTAACCACCATGTCAGCCACGCTGTTCTGCGCCTCAACGAAAGCGCCCCTGTAAGTAATCTGGGAAAGACCACTGTCAATGATATAGTGTGGAACGTAGACTGTCGAATCTATTCCTTCATCATCGAGTCTTTCAT
>DAHVAI010000382.1 GCA_027314685.1 Nitrososphaerota archaeon
CAAACAGAACCGCGTTCGGAATGTGACCCTGATTGTAGTTTGAGGTCGGATCATAATCAACCTCGGCTATCCTCACGTTGTTGTCTTTATGATGCTGAACCACCCAATTCGTGTCCACGATGACTTCTGGGTGAGCGTAACTCTTAGTACTCATAGCTAGATCAAGAATGATTTCAGGACATATGTTATATTAGCCTAGAGAATGATGCGATTCCTGCCAAAATATCACTCTTTTGGGACTCAGCTTAACGAAAACTGCCTTTTTCAAGTCGGGCGGAAAGTATTGGCCTCTTGTATATTGCGCGTATTTCTTTCTCAGCAATCGTGAGGCCAATCGTTTTTCTTTCAGATTTTTGCCAGGCCAGAGTATTCTAGCTTTGCAATGAATCAAGAGGAAGGAGAGCTTACTCCAGTCCTCAGAATAGCTGTCAATCAACAGGGTTGCGCTGGGATTTTTTGCAATATTCTCAAGCCGCTTTAGATTGGTTTGACTCTTCTTTGCCTTCCTGTCGATAACTGAAAAGATTTCATTTGAAGTGTTTGCAAATACTATCGGAACGATGTGAACCCTTCCATCGGAATCCGTTGTGCCGAGTCTCGCGACCCTGGCTTGCCCTAAATAACTGATTTGCTCCTTTGAAAGCTTCAATGCTTGAAAGCTCTTTCATGCGTTATGAGCATCGGCATTGAATACCGGTTCGACGTCTCTATGACTTTCTTGTCGCTTATCGAACCACCCGGCTGGATTATTCCCTTGATGCCAGCTTCGCCTAGCATTTCAACACTGTCGGGGAATGGAAAGAACCCATCGGAAGCGCAGTAGGCGCCGGCAGCTCTCTTGCCAGCGTTGTCGAGTGCAATCTTTGTCGCTCCGTTCCGCTTTCGGAAGGTTCCGACGCCGAGCGTCCAAAGTTTTGCAAGTTCGCCAGAGGACGAGACTTCGCCGTTTCCTATTACGATGGCATTAGATTCAACACGTCTTGCAATTTCCCACAACCCAAGCAATATCGCAGCATCTTTCACGGACGGTTTGGATGTCGTTCCCACTGTCATCTTTGCTGGATCTAGCTTTTTCCTATAGTCTGGAGCGTCCTGAACGAGCGTGAGTCCCTGAATCATCTTTACATCATAAGGAAAAGTCGAACCGACCGTAGTTTGGATCAGCCTCATCTTTTTCTTCTGTTTCGCCTTCAAGATTTCCAGTGCTTCCTTGGAGTAATTGGGAGCGAGTACTATCTCGGTGTACACCGAAGCGTCGCCACCGCTGTCGTCCTCATTCTTTCCGATCAATCGTGCCGTGTCAGCGCTAACTTCCCTGTTTAGCACGGTGGTATTCCCAAAATCTGCTTCAGGATCGCATTCATGCGCGAGTTTGTACGCTTCTGCTAGGCCATTCTTCGAATAAGCAAAACCCGAGATATTGCCATGCTTCACGGTCGCAGCCGCGGGATAATCCTCGAAGCCTTCCAGTATCTCAAAGGAGGAGGCGACGTCAAGGTAGTTGTTGTAAGACCTGGGATCTCCATACAACTGGCTCCATTCTGGTATCCCGCCTCTTGCGCTGTTGATGGCATAGATCATCGCCTTTTGGTCGGGGTTTTCAC
>DAHVAI010000385.1 GCA_027314685.1 Nitrososphaerota archaeon
CCGCAACTATCTCCTTCTCTATGAGTGCAGCCCTCAGCTTCCTCAGCGACCACTGGGTGAGGGGGTAGCCGAGCTTCGGCGGCGGTGTCAGCGCCATGTTCACTATCTCAAGCCTTATCTCGTCGTCGAATGTCCTCGGCCTGAGTGAGTCGAAGCCTCTTGCATTGAATTCGTTTATTATGTGCCTGACCCATTCCACCTTCAGGCCATGCAGCTCTACTATCTCGGGAGGGGGGTGAACACCTGTGCCGAGTGAAGGAGCACCTGAGCCCTTCTGAGCGTCACTACATTGTTTGTTCTCTTTGCAAGCCTGGAGAGGCGCTGCCCCTCCTCGTTTGCAAGTTAACGGACATGCAATACCATGGATGGGGGTATTGCTGTCCATGGATTCGAGGCTTTCGGTCGAAGGCAGAAGAGGGTTTTGAATCACGCCACTAGAATGTCAAAGACAGCAGTGAAGAGAGTCTTTTCACCTTTCTTGCATTGCACCTGTTTGATAAATCAACCATTTTGCCTAGCAGTGGGGTGACAATGCGAGCGGTAATACAGTGGTGGTTAACATCTTCTTTCTCCTACAACTGCCATCGTTACACGAAGCCCATGGCTCAGCGAAGCCTCTTACCATCACTCCTAAATACTTCAACGCAATACAAACACCGGGAAATTGAGCGAATACACAGACACCTCCGATTTTCAGAAGATGGCGGCTCTACCTTTTTTCTCCAACCATGACAAGAACGATACCATCCTCAAGGAGGATGTTTACAAAATACTGAAAGTGAGGAAGAAAGAAGATCATACAGAAGTGTCAATGAAAAGTACATTAGACTCAAGGAGGTGCAGGATATATCTCTCAAAATTCACATATATCTGGCACGATCAGAATGGGCACGCCTGCGACACTCTCCTATTGCGCCGCGGCTATCACTTGGGGCCTATGGAAATTCTCAAGGTTGTGGACACTGGAAACGGACAGAATGCGGATTCTAAGGTTTTCCCATATTTCACAGATGAGATTAACCTTTCAAGGCATTCCGAAATTCCTATTCCACTTGTAATCCGTGAAGCAACATTGCCAGAAGATTTGAGGAATATCAGACAACTTTCGCGCTTTCATTATATTTCTAGGGAATGTTCGTGGGGGCGGAAAGCCTATCTGATGGCGTATCTGACTGAAGAGCCTGATGAACCGCCAATACCTATCGGATACCTCATGTTAACATCTCCTCAACTCCTCTCAAGTCCTAGATCCCGCTTATTTGGTTGGAAGACGGCTGAAGAGCAAATCAAGAATGTTAATCGAATAGTGAGAATTGCAAGGGTAGTGGTTAATCCAGAGTACAGGGGCATGGGTATAGGGATAGAATTAGTGCGATCAGCTCTAACCTACTCCCGTGACTATTGGAATGTCCAAGGAATGAAACCATGGCTGGTTGAAACCGTGGCTGAGATGAGTAGGTATCATCCATTTTTCGAGAAAGCTGGTATGCACCCTTTTGGAGAGACCACTGGAAGCAACGAAGCAATATTCACCGATCTATCTAAGATAAGAAACGGCCAAGGCAAAGGTTTCTACAGAGCCAGCATCTACAGGATAAAGCAGAACGTGCAGACACCGAAGCCATATTATTGGTACGATCTGAATGAATCAACTAGCGGAGAATTGAAGAAACGATCAAATGGTGGATATAGCGATTCAAGCCTGGGTTTTCTTCGCGACCCCAACAGGTCACACCATCCTCACTCACAGCCACTTAGGCTGGAAGGACTGACTCTGATACGCTTTCCTTCAACGAACTGGATCGAGCCAAGTCGTCTGTTTGATGAGTTCAGAACAAAAAGAGCCAATGCAGAGTCGGCTTTGTTAGGTGCTGATGCTTCGGTCAGCAGTTCTCAAGCAGTTCTAGAACGGTTGATTGGCGATCCTATTCTAAATGTCTTAATTAGCGAATTGCCCGATCTTCGTTTACGCAAGAACTGCAAAGCAAGACTGATACGAACAAGACAAAGGATAAGAACTCGTCGCAACACTGTCTCGACTCAGACATTTGAAAAAGACGCTTTGTCACGTCCGCTACAAAACGACCAAATCGTAAGTTATGACTTGCTCGTTTGGGATAGGGCCCGAACTGATGCTATCTATTCTGTTAAGCAAGTAGTCAGATCCATTGAACTTTCTCTACGCAGGAGTAAGAGGAATGCGAAGAACCGACACCTCAATTCTGCTCGACTTGGATTTATTCGTCTTTTGCGAGACCTTGAAAGTGGGCCATCATCTGATCGTTTTGTAGCTGTAAAAGACGCCTTTGGTGTCACTGAGTATAACTTACCCCCATCGATTGAAAACGCCAACTTAGATATACTGCCTGGTCAGATAGTCCTCATAAGTGGTCCAAGTGGTTCTGGAAAGACCACTCTTCTAAAGCTTATAGCCGGAACAGTAACACCCACTAAAGGGAAAATTTCAGGCTACAATCCAATTGAGGACGTAGGTGTTCTCGACTTGGATTTTGATCCTAGCAAGAGATTGATAGATTTGGTAGGTACGGATACTGCTTCGTCTATATCGATTCTGAATTCGGTAGGTCTAACGGAGGCCGGACTCTACCTAAGAAGGCGCGATGAGCTATCCAATGGACAACGTTACCGGGCGGCGGCCGCACTCTTGGTCGGTGGTACTAAGAGGATCTGGATCGCTGATGAGTTTTGTACCTCCCTTGACGTGACGACTGCACATACCGTGGTTAGTGGGATAAGAAACGCAGCAAAAAAGCTTGGGGCAACTCTGATAGTAGCCACCGCTGACCCTGGTCGCCTTTTGAAAGCTCTAAATCCGGACATCTTTGTAAGATTACAGTCAGGGAAGATCGTTTCTCCCAGACTTGCTCTTTGCGCTTGGGGAGGGCATCTGTCTTTGGAGTCAATTCTTTCGAGCATGAGGTGGGTTGAACGTTCAGTTTCGAAACGAATTTCCAACCGTATGAAACACGTTCTAGAAACCATGGGACTTGTTGAAAGGGTTGTGACCATCGACAGACCTCCTAGTTACGCTATTAAGGAGCAGGGAGTGAGAATATTGACCAGCGCCGATCAAAAACACGACTTGGCATATCATCTCTATTGGAATGATCTGATTTTGCATCGATATGTCAACTCACATATCTTCGATAGTAAGTCTATCTCAAAGAATAATTCCAGACATCTTTCATGGTTGAAGTCGGTTTCTGAGATAAGCTGGAAACCGTCCTCAATCCAACGCGAATACAACTATAGATCTGAAGTGGCGGACTACATATTGACTAGCAACATAGTTGATGCTAACAACGGGGAAAAAATGAGGGGGGGGACTGTTTGACAGCCGCTAGATCCTATATTGTGAACGAACTCAGGAAGGAACTTTTAGGACCACGGGATGGCATTTATGAAATTCTACCCATAAATCAATTACCATCGGCTGAATATGTAATGGGTGTCCTAGCACCTGCCTCTCAGGAGACGGTCTATCATGACCCTGATTCAGAGAATCTGGTAACAGATGGGCAGGAAGTCAGTGATGATGATATCTCCGATGGCGGAAGCATGTCTGTTCCTGGAGATGTGTCACCAACTCTAGATCCTACGATTCGACCACGGTCAATGGGTCTCTCTTTTGTAGTTTTGTCAAGAGAACCAATGTTTGATCTGTGCATTTGCTGGGCGAGATATTATCGTGAAAAGAGTAATTGGCAACGAAAACCAAGCTCTTGTATTTTTAGAAATATAGGTGGATCGGTTTCTGGTGAGTATCACGTTCCGCAGGATCCTGGAGTTGTTCTGTATGTTCGGTCAAGGAGGATGGAAGATACATGGAGAATCAGTGTCTTTTTAGTAAACGAGACAAAGTCTCAAGATAAGCGCAGGCCCACTGATGATGAGATGATTTTTCAACCCGAAATTCGCATCACTCTTCACAGTAACACTTCACTGTCACCTATGGCATTTCGTGGAATGACGGGAGACCCTGAATCGCAAAGCCAGTCACTACTGTATAGGCAACGAAGGCATTATGCTCGTGGTCACCTCGTTGGTGTATATTGGA
>DAHVAI010000387.1 GCA_027314685.1 Nitrososphaerota archaeon
CCGGCAAAGAAGGCACCAAGAATATAGCTTATTCCAATCGCCTGAAATATGAATGATAGCAACAATCCAATTGCGTTAAGTATTGCGTAGGAAATATCCTCACTCTTGAGATATTTCGAGATCTTGTTCAGCATCACCTGAATCGATCTTGTTCTTCTGTTTAGAAAGTAATCAACCAAAACGTACGCTCCCAAGAATATTCCAATGTATATCAGTAGAAGAATGGCAATACTTGCAGACTGCGATACCGCAGCTAGAAAGACGAATGCGGTAATATCTGTGATGGCTACGGACGCGAGAATGACGTGACCCACAACTGATTCGAGAAGACCGAACTACATGACCATCACTGAAATTATGGATATCGAAGGAACGGAAATAGCTAAGGCAAAAATAACTCCGCGACCGGGCCTAATTGAAAGAGATGGAGCGAAAGAAAAATCGCTATCGCAAAAGGGATAACAAAGCTAGTGAGCGTGACAATTGATGCTCTTGGGAGGTTCTTACTCAAAGTTTCCGTCCGCATTTGGAAACCTATCAAGAACACGATGAAGAAAAGTGAGATCGTAGAAACTGCGTTAATCTGACTGTTCATAGTTTCAACACTCAAGAAGGTTGGGCCGAGCAATAGACCGCTCAGTAGAGCGCCCGCTACGGACGGCAAGCCAAATTGTTCAAAGAGCTCTCCCAAGACCGCCGCAAAGACTGGTACACTCATGTAAGGCGTCAGGCTGACCCTTCGCCCACCCGGTTGTATATTTTGTGTTTGTAGGTTGACTCCTACACTTATCAATCTAGCGTTTTGACTGGAGCTAGCTGAACAGGCTTGTCCAACCTTTTCCGCATACACTCAATAAACGCTCTAGCACAGAAAAGCTAGGCGTACTCTGACGATTTAACGGAGGCTGGACGCCACACTCAACAACTGAAAGCTCTCCGATTAGGAGGCTCAATACCAGTCAAATGGTTCTGCCTGCAACTCCATCCCCATCTATCCGGCTAGACCGATAATTCACCTCCGCGAGGGGAAAGTCTTCCGAGCTTCCTTTCGGTCAGTTCTTCGTTCTCCCATCTCCAATTTTGCTCCGTAAGCATCATGTGATGGATCATCCTGGCAAGTTTCTTCATCGTCATAACGTGCGCATACTTCCCGCTCCCCGTCCTCTCCTTGACGTTGTTGTAGTATGATTTGATGTTCGGATTGTGCAAAGCTACAGTGTCAACCATTATTCCGAGAGCCCATCTGGCTGTCGAAGGACCATCCTTGGACATTCGCCCTCTCCTCCTGACATTCGCGCTGTCCCTGCTCTCCGGAATGATTCCGAGGAAGCTTGCGACATGGTTGAAAGACGGGAAGCGGTGAGGATCTCCGATGTACGAGGCGTAGAGGGATGCAAGATAGTAGTCTATGCCCGAAATTGACATAATGATTCTCACGTATTTGTTGTCCTTTGCGTTCTTCTTTATCCTCTCTTCCAGAGGCGCGCACTGCTTCTCCATGAATTCGAGTCTGTCCAGCATCGTCTTCATGACAAGGTCTCTGTCATCGTCAAACTTTAGAGAAGAGATTGCAAGCCTCCTTGCAGCAGAGAAATTGTCAGCGGTCTTCGGGAGAGATTCGAGAATTCCTTCCCTCTTGAGGTAGCTCAAGATTCGCGTCTTTATCCTGCCTATCTCGACGCCAAGCTTAACCCTCTGGAGCAGTAGGTCTCTTTCAATCTGCTCTTCTCTGCTCAGAAGATGAGACTCTGGCAACAGACCTGCCATGTGGAGCTTGGCAATCTTTAAGCTGTCTGTCTTATCATTCTTTTTCTTTGATTTGACGATCCAAGCAAGCTCAACAGGGTGGGCTACTGTAATGTCACTGTATCCCAATTCCTTGAGAGCTCTGGAGAACGGATATGCCATGGTTGTGGCCTCGTAAGCTATCCTTGCATCCTTCGGAACTTTATCTGAAAATAGGGCGTACCCGCTCCTATCCATCTGAAAGTTGAATCTATCTGTTATGTCTCCCATCGGAGAGAGTACGGTAGCCAAGCTGGAACTGTCACCTAGATCAACCCCTGCGATTGTCTTATTGGGCATGACTCGCCCGAATCTCTCGTCACTCTTATCTTTCTTCTTGTTCGCCATTCATACCACATCTTCCTTGTAGACAAGAGGGTAGCGACTCGAACAACTGACATCGAGTCGCGGGGCGAAGGGTCGGCCGTCTAGAACGCCTTACGAGTCAGTCAACTAGGACTTGCCAAATTATCTGATAGGGCAATGTGATATACGCTCACATGCACTTTGCTTCCTACTATTTTGTCTATTGAAAGCTAGCTTTGGGAATTCTATGTTCTGTAAATAACCCATATTTTCCTATCGCTTGTTTCAAGCAGCAAAGAGCTCTCGAATTCCGAAGTGAGCGAGTGGGTCTACTAATATTATTCGATCACGACAAGAGAACCACAACAGTTGCGACGGAAGCAGGCGTCTACTTTTCAGTAGAGACAGTGGTTGGAAGGCAAGCCATTAGCCCGTCAACTCTCATGCCTACGGTTCGAGAGAATCTCTCGGGAAGGTTTGTACGCGACGAAAAAGAATCCAACACACATGACGGAGGACTCCCTTCGTAATCAAAGTGAAGTACGACCTAGTTGGACAACCAATCGGCCAGTGAGTTAGACTGTATGACCTCATAGTTCCCAGTGGATCAGGCGATCAGGAGAGCATTGGCTTAACGGTCTAAAAAACCAATGTTGTGAACAAAAGTCAAGCGTCCCGGCCGAGCATTGACATCCAGACCACTGTTGTCCACACACGATAGGTTGCCTAGTGATGGATTTGCTGTACTTAAAAACCGCTCTACGGAAGAACAGAAATGGCTCTTTAAAGCCAAGTATATTTGAACTTCTATATCTTGAGACCTAAGAAGCGCAGAATACAATCCAGGAAGCATAGTTTTTTTCACAAACAGAATGCCATCTTTTTTATGTCAAAGCACATGGTTTAGGGTATCAAGAATGACTGGAATAACTAGAACAACACGTTCTGCAGCAATAGTCTTCAAAACTTGTGCCTTTGCATTCGGTGGTCTGGCACTCATTACTTCGCTTGCTTACATCACTAACGAATATGCGTTCTTTGCTTCAGTGAATGTGGTAAGTTTCAACGATATTGTGATGATTCTTGCACTTCTGGGTACTGTCTTTTCTGGTCTTGTGCTACTTGCAACTTTGCCAACATCGTTCAGAGTTAAGTTCAAGCGGCCACAAATTCTAGCTAAGTCAAACGCTACCTATGGTTTCTATTCTATGCTGGGAATTGGTCTAGGTGCAACTCTAGGATCGCCTCTTTTCATTCTCATTCCTTTGAACATCATCCAATTTGAATTCATCTCTTTGCTATCGCTAGTACTTGCAGCTCTGTTATCGATACTTATGGCTAGAGTTTACGGTGACATGTACTCAGAATCGAGAAAGATGGGATTAGATGGGATGGGAGGGCCTTCCTTCACGAAGGCCGCTACAGGCACTCGTAGTGCAAGGTACTTTGTCTCGAGATTGTCAATGTGGATAGCCAATACAGCGCTAGCGGCATATTCCAAGATAGTCTTCGTCGTTTTCGATTTCGAGCTCATGCCGGGGATACTAGCTGGATATGGAATCAACGGATTGTTTTCCCAGGCTGTAGTTTGGGGAATAACCATTGCATTCCTTGCCTGGACCGCCGTAAATGTTCTGTTCGAGCAGCATATACTCAGGTTGATCGGCTACATACAAGGGGTCCTGACTTCCTTTATGGTCATCATCATTGTGTTTCAGAGCTATCTTCTTGGCGCCAAAGGATCATGGAGTGTGGCGGGTCTATTGCATTTTAGTGGTTCAGGTAACTGGATCGTCGCATTGGTGATAAACACAGGTTACTTGTATCTTCTCTTCTACGGCTTTCAAGAGATTCAAGCGCTGGAACGCGAAGCTGTCGAGCGTTCCACGATACCAATCGTTTCGTGGATCAAAAAAGGATACACGTTGTCCAAGGAGAAGTACCTCGGCCTCGCAATGATACTTAGTGTGATAATAGCCGCGGCGATCAACATTCTATACGGTCTCAGCGTGTTCGCAACTCATCCCAATGCTTTATCGCTATCAAAATCGGAAATACCTGCTCTCTACATTTCGAATTTGTTTCTCGGTCCTGACGAGCAGCTGTTGACAGGCATAGTTTTCCTGATTGCGACAATAACCACATTTGTGCCCGCGTTTCTTGCCGCTTCACGTCACCTTGGAGCCTTGGTAGAAGATGGCTTCCTTCCAAAGTCTTTTTCCAAGTTTTCATATGGATTCACGCTTGTCGCGATTTTGATCCTTGCGTTGGGTAACGAGAACTTTCTAATTTCAATCATAGACTTTTTAGTTCTCCTCTCGCTTGGCATCATTTGTTTGTCAGGGATTTGGATAAAAAAGCACCGACTGTTCACCATGAACAGAACAGATGCGTTACCACTGATTGTGGGTATTAGCTGTTTTGTTGCAGGAGGCGCGCAGTATTTTCTTACGCCGACAGTAGCAGTATTTGGAACACTTGCGATTGCTATAGCGTACTTTACATATGTCGTTTATGAACTCGGTTCCTTTGGGTCGCAGCTGTTCCTTGGTCTGTTCAATGTAATCGTGCTAGTCGTGCTAACTCTTTACCCCCACACCTTCGCCGAACAGTCTTTCTTCTTGTTCCAATGGCTCAATATTTCGACACCAAACACGCATCTTTTGTCTGTTGTTCTTGGGGCCTCGAGTCTGTTTCTATTCTCGAACGCAACTGCCGACCTCTATCTTCGAAGGAAAGAGAAAAATCATGCGATGCAATACAATTATTGATGATCGTAGTCTATATTCTTGAATTCGACGGTTCGAGGATAATCAATCGATGGCAACCAGAATCCAAAGACCCGCAGCCTCTTGTATGACCATATTACGGAATTTTTGCGCCGAGCAAAGCCTGTAGATCTCTCATCACATCTGCGTAATTTCGACCCCTTGGTAGGTTGGCATTCGAAACTCCGTAGCTACTACTGGCTTTCAGAACTCGAATGCCGCGAAGTATTTTGTTGTACTCGCCATTTTTGATGCGTGAAATTGCATCAACAGACTCCGTTTTCGCCGAAGAATTTTCCTGCTGCTTGTATTTTGAAAATAGCTTCGTTATTCTCTCCACAAGACCTTGGGAAATTCTCGCAGTAATTTTTCGGCTGATTCAGCCACCATTTGGGTGCAAGTCAGCGTTTGGTCTTGTTTCTGTTCCACACCGTTGGACATAGCCATACTTCAAGACTTTGCTTTAGAGCAATTTTAGTTGCAACAGTGAGTCTATTGATGTCTAGACCAGTGATTCTTATCGCGTTGCAGTGAAGATCATTTTTTATTATCTCGATTTCACCGGCTTGCAGTCTTGGGATCAAAGTCAGGTCGCCAGTTGAAATACATCACACTTCCGACGTCGTAGTTAACACCCTTTAGTTTCATGTTTCCCACCATTCTATCTTCGATCAGGCTTCAACATCCGGAATATGATCTCCGGATAAGGATAGCTTGCGCTCAGCTTCTCTGAATCAGAGTACGCCAATCTTTTCCGTAGTCCTTCGATACAAGCCATGACTGTTTCTATCAATTGATCTGGATTATCCTTCGCAACCTCTCCAGTTTTCTGCCCCTCGACTATCAGCTGACGCATTCCGTTTAGAAAGATCTTACCATGCCGCGCCATCTTTTCTTTAAGATCAGCAGGAAGTGAATCATAATCTAGCATCATAGAGGAATTGGTAGTATCCTGGCTGCTTTCTTCTTCGTTCTATTAGTCTAGTTACTATAGTGCGGAGTTTCTCTGCGGGAGTTCCAGGCAGCTTTTTCATCATCTTATCATATTCTTCTGCAGATTTTAGTGAGTGTTTAAGTAGGGTTTTGAAAATCTCATCCTTGCTTTCGAAGTACCTGTGGGCAAGCCCTTGGCTGATTCCAGCTTCTAATGCGATGTCCGCAATGATGGCCGAACTACCTTTTCGCCCGAATACCTTCTCGGTGGACTTCAGAATATTCTCGGGTTGACCAATTCCTAACCGTTCTATTGATGTTTGAGGTCTAGTCATTAGTCAGTCATATTCATAAATGAATTATTGAGTTATCATGTAAGGATTGATTCGAGTCGAGCCCAGCAATTCAAATTTTACGTGTATATTCGCGGAGTCCCACATCCCGCCGATGGGATTATCGCAAAATTTGGGCGGCGCGAATCTATTTTAACTTCTGACACCCTTCGCAAGACGAATGGCCAAATCAAGTTTCGAAGTAGGGGAGAAGGAGAAGCATATACTCACAGTGGATCGGGACAGGGTAATGAAGCATATACGCATCGAGCTCGACGGAGAGAAGCTGGCCGATGAATACATCTACTCGCTCGGTGGAAAGAAATTCTCTTTCGATGTAGGAAGCTCTGAGGTACATAAGGTCGAAGTCAGCCTAGGAATGGCTTTGCCACTGCTCGCATTTGTAAAGGGGAGGGAATTGAAGGTGCTCGTGGACGGGAAGCCAGCGCGGAGTTCGAGCACCTGAAACCCCAGGTATACGGATCTGTTTTCCTAAAAAATTTATTTTAAATTGGCGTTCAAATCCATCCCCTGCACTCGGTATGTCAAAACTCCAATATTCGCCGGTCATCCCAGTCAGCGACATTCAGCCCACCTTGCGCCTAGAAGCCGCTGAAAAGAAGCTCTGGGCAACGGGAAATGAGAATGGAAACGTTACCGTGTCTTTCTTATTTCGGCGATAAGTTCAGGATTCAAGAACGTTTGGCAAGTTTGCAAACTGCGCCCGAATTTGCCCTAGCGCATCATCCTCGGTGATGCGCCTAACCTTATCGCGTCGTGAGAAAAGGCGGCTAGCGCCTGATGCTCACGATCATTTCCATGTTCGTTAGTTCTCTTATGTTGATTTGCTGTGGGTGTACTGCAAAGGAAACTCGCATCAGACAATCAATCGATTTTTGGTCTAGCTTTGGATCGCCTGTGGAAAGCATGTCCATCATTGCTTTCTTTGACTTTGGAACACCTTGTTTCGAAAGGAACTTTACTACATCGGGCCTATTGTAGAATTCTTTTCTTCGTGATATTTCTTCTATTTCTGGCATAATTTACTATCTCGAAACACTTAGCGCTGTCGTTCGATATAAGTGTAGGCAAATCATTCTCCTTGCACTCGAAGACTATCTTCTCATGCATCAACTATGTTTCGCCATCCGAATCTCGATTTTTCTCGTCTTTGAGAGGATCAAAACCGCTCAAACGGGCAAGTTCGCTAGTCGGTTACCGTGATTTCATTCTGAAAGACTTGCGCACCCATCGAAGCATGCTACATCTCTCAGATTCATGGTAGATCAAATCCTTCGCTGTGACTAGACCAATATCGTATCGCCGTCGATTGCACTACTATCCACATAGTTCATTGGACGTTTCTTTCTCATCAACTCGTCCAGTACCTCATGGAAGCAACGCCGTGATAATGAATCGGCGATCTCTCGTTGTTCTACTGGTTCTAGTCCCTGCCAGAACATGTATTCTTCGTCGCTCACGGCGAATGAGTACGAATTGCCATCTATTCCAGGGATGTCATTCCCTACGCAATTCGCACTTATTGGAAAATTTGATTCTATCTCGATGTGGAGCATGCTGATCGAATTCCATTAATTTCGGTGAGCAATTGGTTCACTAAACTTGCGGTAGCATCCATCAACAATGTCGACCTGAGCCATATCCAGCGAATCCATCGCTGTGTAATCGATCAGCCCATCAAGGCGACCAACGTCACGAATGTAAACTTCCAAGATCTTGGGGCTAACGCCTATACTAACCATTCAATTTAGACTTCTGAGCCTCATTTAGAGGCAATCGCCTAATACGCCTGCCTATTCTGCCGCTCGAATCGGGATTTAATCTCCGGTCTCATCAAAACTGGGTAATTACCCCGCTTGCGTGTTCGGGAGGGCCTTTATCCAGAGAAGGATTTGAATTGTAGTATCTAGTGGCGCTTCCACAAAGGTAGTCTATGTTTATGCCGACCATCTTTCGTGAATTGAGTGTCCCTGAACTTCTTTCCTCTTTCCTTTCGCTCTGAGTTTCTGTAGCTAATCGCATTCAAGAATGCTCTGTCAACGTTTTCCCAGCTCTCGTAATTGGTTCCATCCAGAGCGAGCTTCTGGACATCTCCAGTGTGACATTCGACAGGGTTCATCCAGCTCGCATTGGCGGCTGTAGGAACGAGTGTCACCATGCTTCTTCTAGCCCATTTTCGAATGTCACGAGTCCAGTGAGCAAAAAGACCATCCTGAATCATGTACACTCTTTCGTCAAGAGGATATTTTGATCGCTCACCCTTCAGGAACTCAAGCCACGGCACTCCTCCCTTGTGCTCGTACTGTTTTACTGAAAGATTCTGGTGGTAGACGTTCAAAGAGATGTATTCGAACCTCGTTCCCTCATGCTTCGTGTAATTCGCTGGGATCTTTCCAGGATCATTTCGAGGAAACCATCCTCTTCCTCCGTGAGGAATGAGGCTGAAGGGACCCATTTCGTCAAGACTCAGTACAACCGGAGGATTGTGTTTCTTCCTCGTCAGCCTATCTATGCGACGTTTCTTCTTTTCAAACTCGGGATCCTTTGATTCCTTCCATGTTCTTATGCTCTGGAAGCTTATTTCTGACTCATCGAGTATCACGCGGAGCCACTCCTTGCTGATCGAATTTACAATCCTTCTCTTCTCAGCTTCGCTCTTCAAGCGGCGCAGGCTCCACTGCTGGAACGGAAGACCAAGGTCAGCTGGTCTGCTCGTAGCAAGGGATACGAGCTCTTGCTTCTCTTCTTCGGTGAATTTCCTGTTCCCACCTGGCTTCCAATCAGGTTTCAGCATCTTGAAGCCATGAAGGTTGAATGAATGAATGAGCGTCCTCACATATCCGGGTGTCATGAATACTATCGTTCCTATCTTTGGCGGGGTGAAGCCCTGAGCGCTGGAAAGTACGACCTGTGCTCTCTTTAGCTCGATTGGATCCTTGCCA
>DAHVAI010000388.1 GCA_027314685.1 Nitrososphaerota archaeon
TTCTTTTGCACCCGAGCATCCTCCCACTCCATCGGCAACCGAGACGACCAGATTTACCTCATCAACCAAGAGTGAATCCTGGTTTTCAGAGTGATGAAAGCCGATGCTGTTTGACTCGGAGTAAGCGGTGATCTTCGGCAAGAACTAGACTTTCCTAGTCGTCGCGAGATACCCACTCCTTAGCGCATCGTAACTGGCCGCATTCGCTCGAATCGCTTCTATCTCTTGTGCAGTCAGTTTTCTCTTGACAATGCCAGGCGATCCCAATACAAGCGAGCCATCGGGAATATCAGTGCCCTGAGTGATCAACGTGCCTGCGCCGACGACGCAGTTTCTTCCTATTTTGCTATCATTCAACAAAACTGCTCCCATGCCAATCAACGAGTTTTCTCCAACGGTAGCGCCGTGGACGATTGCTCCATGTCCAATCGAAACTCCATTTCCTATCACGCACTCTCCGTCTGCGTCAACATGAAGCACGCTATTGTCTTGAATGTTCACACGCTGTCCTATTCTTACCTGACCGTTTTCTGCCCTAACGGATACTCCGAACCAGATGGAGCTAGCTTCTCCAACATCAATGTCGCCAACTAACGCTGCGCTCTCAGCTACGAAACATTCTTTTGCAATCCTCGGGGATTTGCCTCTATATGGGAGAACGATCAAAGACAACGACTCACAGCTTGCACTGGCGATTGATAATTTACGTGCCTGAAATCAGCAATCCAAAAAATATGATTACCAAGAACAGAACTATCAGGAACCAGAAAAGAGCTCTTGTACCTTTGGGCTGAGCTTCATTCACACTGGCTTGCAAATTTCATAATCTCGGTAGGAAACCATTCAATTTGTACTGCCAAAAGCTTTCTCGATTGCCTCATCGAGCTCCGAGAAGCTGTTTGGAACACCCTTGAAGATCTTGACACCGTTAACATAGAAAGTCGGGATGCCATCTTCGACGTTTCCTCTTGCCAAGATTTTTTCGAGAAATTTATTCTGCGATTTTCTGAAGACCCTCACTTGGACAGCTCTACCATAGGCTCTTTGAAAGTCAAGCGCGATCTTTGCAATCTTGTCATAAAGCATGGTAGACTCAGAATTGGATGGTTCTTGGTGAGACCCAGAAGCCATTCCTTTCATCCTAGACTCAACAAGTGACTGGGCGTCTCTCAGACTACTTTCGAACTTCTCCGGTATAAGGCCGACAATATCTAGACGAAACGGAACGCGTCCCTTCTTTGACATTCCGATTAGGTATGCGTTAGCGGATTTGAAATAGTTATCTCATAATTTTTGGTGCTAATCGGGTTTTCGACTCTTCTTTACTTCGCCGCGACTCAGTTTCATCACGGTACCTTTTTTCACGAGTCGCACGATTAGCTTTCCATATGGAACGAATTGCTCGATGATACCATGATCTTTCTCATCGCTTACGTAAACGGTATCACCCAAATTCAGATGCACTCGCATTATTCCCAATTTCTTTCTCTCCATAGTATAAGCTAGGCCAAAAGTGGATAAAACGGGTAAGCATAGGGGCGAACTCGCATATACACTTTGCTCCGGAATCTCTTCAAATTGGCCGAAATGCAAAAGACCAGTGGCCATATTGCTTTGGCAGCATGCTAATCCTGATACTGCGGCACGGAGAGGCCGAGGCCAGAAACGGTGAATCCGAACGTCACATAACAGAGAGAGGTTCTGCGCAAGTCAATAGTGTGCTGGGGTGGGCAAAGCAGATGGGAGTGCGCGTTGATTCAATACTCTCTAGTCCAGTTGCTAGGGCAAAAGAGACTGCGAGTTTAGCTTCTGCCATATTTGGTCCGAAACTCGCAGTGACGAATGCGCTGGAACCTGAAGGATCTCCGGAAGAAGTGTACGAAGAGCTCGCTAGACTTGAACCATCAAAGTCGGTGCTACTAGTCTCTCACCAACCCCTAGTTTCGAAGTTGGTTGAGGATATTCTAGAATCTGCAGCTCCGATAAACATGATGACGGGCTCACTCGCAATGGTAATGGCAAAAGATCTGCCTGCTCGCGGAAGAGGGATGCTCGTCTCGCTGATTCCACCATTCCTCGCAAATAGTTAGCTTTATGCAGATATTTTGTCCAAGGTAGATCATGCAGACATTGATGGATTTTGTAAACGAATATTTTCTTGTGAAAGATGCGAAGTGCTACAGGCATTGTCAGGCGCCAACGAAATTTGTGCCCATTTCGCAATCAGCCTCAAGCCTTGTCGGGGCTTATGTTTGTCCCCAGTCATATGTTTCAAGAGTTGTGTATTTTGCGGACAATCCTGATGCCAAATGGTTTGAGAGGTTTCTCACTGATCAGCTAGGATCTGAGAGAGCAAAGACAAAGGACATCCGAAAAGCTACTAGGCATGGATGGGAGCTTGGAGGTGGCGCTGAAGAGAACATTAGAGACGTCTCGGAAAATGGAAGAATAGTCCAATACTACTGGACGTTCTATCCCAAGACAGACGAGGAAAAGATAAACGGAACTTTTCTCTGCTCAAAGGAGAACGGCGGCTGCGGCAAGTTGTATGTAAAGCCAAACGAGGACAATTCAAAGCTCTGCCAAAAGTGCAGAGGCTCCTAGGTCCCTAGGCTCTTGTAGAATTTGCTTTGAAAGAAATCGTCCCAGTGCTTTCTTGTTATCGCTGCATCTTCGGAAAAGCCCGTGAACACGTGGTCGACCCTGCCATCTGGGAACTCTACGAAAACCTGGGGAATGAGATAGTCGTCGCTGTCATCCCCATACTTCCTTACTAGATCGTCAGCAATCTTCATCGCATCCGGCTGGTCAATGTCCAAAAGTCTTAGAGGCACCTTGAGATCCTGAGACATTTTCTTTGTTGCTTCAACCGATTGGGGATGGCAATGCGGGCACCATGTCGCATAGACCAGAGAAATTTGGGTAGGTTTCACGATTGTTTTATCTTGGATTGCAAGCTTTTATCAGTTTAGCCTAGAAGGCGGTAATTACCTTCTGCGCGAATTCTAACTTGTCCTTCGGGTTGTATCTTCCTCGGAAGTTGATGATCAAATAATCAATTCCCTGCTCGCGGAACTGCTCGATTTCCTTTATCATATCGCTCGGTCTTCCTGGCAGGACCGAGCTCCAATATTCGCTTGCGGGCATTCCTCTCGGCTTGTAGGCAAGGCTCCTCTTTAGGGCCGCGTCCACATCTTCACCGAAGCTCACGGAGGAAAGCTTTGTCTTCAGGACACTTCCGTACGGCCTGCCGACCTTCTTGCAGTGCTCCTTCAGCGCGTCGAGCTCTTCCTGTAGTTCATCTCCTCTAGGTGTAAGGTTGCAAGCGTCGGCGTACTTTGCCACTAGCTTCAAAGTGATTCTCTTTCCGTCGCCTCCGACAAGCATCGGTGGTCGCGGCCTTTGGAGAGGTTTTGGTTCGCACACAAGATCCTCCATATCATAATACTTGCCGTGGAAGCTGAACTTTCTGTTCCTCCACGCGCGTTTTATGATCTTCAACGATTCTTCAAGCATCCCAAGCCGGCGAACATGATTTGGAAACTCATAGCCGTACATCCTGGCTTCCTCCTCAAACCAGCCTGCTCCTATTCCCAGCCAGAATCTTCCGCTGCTTACATGATCCAATGTTGCGCCCATCTTTGCGACCAGCGCCGGATTTCGGAATACGTTGCAAGTGCATAACGTTCCTACTTTGATCTTGCTCGTGAGGGGAGCGATTCCTGAGAGAGCCGTGTATGGCTCCAGTATCGGATCCGTAAACTTTCCAACACGCGAGATCTGGACGAGGTGGTCCATCAGCCAGAATGAGTCGTAACCTTGGTCTTCGCATTCGCTTGCAATCTGGGAGACCTTGGCGAAACTATTGTCCGTTCCCTCGAATGCGTGCCCGGGCTGCTGGTAGCCAAACTTGAACTTCAAACTGGATAAAGCGTCCTAACTAATTTACTGATTATAAGTTCGTCTAGGGGAATTTGTTGAAAAGACTGTCATCACAATGGGAACAGCAGGAATCAGGCTGTTCTGAGCTTAAGAGAGCTTGAAACGCGTTATTCAGCTTGGATCATACTTTTTCCGCCCGCCCTTGCGATCGACTATAGAGGGGTTTACCAGGAACCAATGCAAGAATTGCATGATAACGATTGCTTCCTTGCAATTATTGCATAACTCGACGATCGACGAGATATCGGTTTGCTGCGCAAACATGCTCACGATTTTGCCTGACTTGGGTCTCGTCAACTTGGGCTTTGAGGTCTTCCCTCCAGCACGCGGATCCTGCTATCCAGAGCGTCAATCTCTCCCTGCTGCATCCAGATGTACATTGCGATCAGAGCAAGTGCAATTCCCACGACGAGGTTGACCGTTAACAAGGCGAGAACTCCAGCAAACGCCACGATGAGTGCAAGGCGACCAAAGCCGATTAATCCGCTGAAAAACTCTGAATTAGACTTGCCATTTTACTACTTCGCATTGGATCATCACTATGGAAAACTAGAGACTCCAATTTAAGCAGCGCATACGATTTTCACTTTTGATAATTCTCGCTATTGAGGAATAATGTATTAAACGTAATAGAATAACGTTGATTCCTGGTTTGTGGGCGGCAACTTGAGCGAAATAGAAAGAGAGTTGTCGCTGATCGAGATCTTTGCGAAGACGTATGAAATTTTCAAGAAAAACTATGCGAGCGTACTGCCGATATTCCTTGCATTCGGCGTTGTCTCAACTCTGATCGCATCGTACATTTCCTACATCACTCCTTCTCCTCCGGTTCCGGCAAATTTGGCCGACCTGACCAACGGGGAGATATCTTCCATGGTAGCCGTTGTGTCAAAGTACATCGGGTATACACTCGCAAATTACTTTGTGAACTGGTGCATACTCTACTTTGCCGCGGCTCTCGGGATTTTGAAGATGAGTCACTCTTTAGAGAAAGCACAGTCGAGACCGAACTATGCCGCGCTTGCGCTGACCACGCTCGTCTCAGTTGCAATAATCGAGGCGGGAATC
>DAHVAI010000391.1 GCA_027314685.1 Nitrososphaerota archaeon
AAAGTGCCTTGCTGTTGGAAAGTACTGTCGTCTGTTGAGAATAATCCTGGATGTTAGAGTAGTAAACCGAAGAGCCATCCTGAAGGTAAGCCTCAACTATTTCACTAGCAAAGCCTGGAATCTCTGCGCCGTAATTCTCAGTAAGAAGCGAAACTTCTGAATCATCCTCTGCGTAGATCCAGGTCTGCGTGAACAGTGGTTTCAGCGAGTTTAGGTATGATCTGATCCGAAGCGGGTCTTCTATTCTCACATGTTTTGGAACATAGAGTAACCATCCGCTCGAAAATAGAGCAGAGTTTAGAGCGGCATACTTATCGTCTGAAGGCTTGATTGCCTTGTTCTCGAATATTGATTTTAGAATCCCTTCATGTTTTTCTAGTGCTTCGTGATAATCGCAGAATACCACACCCTTGGATTCAAGCGATTTCACGTTCTTGGACACGATTGTCTCCGTCTGCGTCGTAACGTAATACTGTCCGGACTCCATTCCCGCGGCAATCTCTGCAATCGGAACTGCGGCAGGATGAGCTGCTGCGCTTGTTTGCTTTGTCAATGAGGCAAAATCGGTCTTTATGTCAGAACCGTATTTGGTGTAGAGATTTGACTTCTCCTCTGGAAGAATGTTAAACTGATCCAGCGCGTCCATCCTGAACTGTTTTAGCCAGTTGGGTTCCCTGAACGAGGAAGATATCTTTTCGACAAACGTTTCCTCAATAGTTGTTGGTTCTTGAGACATTAACGACCATCGTGTTTCGTCGCTGACGTAAATTCTGCTAAAGTTTAGTGTCTAACCGACAGAGCCGACCATTTCAAGCTGAATCAATCTGTTCAGCTCAACCGCGTACTCCATCGGCAGTTCTTTTGTGAACGGTTCCAAAAAGCCCATCACAATCATGTTTAGCGCGTCAGATTCCTTTACACCTCGGCTCATCAGGTAGAACATAGCTTCCTCACTGATCTTGCCAACTGTCGCTTCGTGCGTCGTGTTTGCTGTGTGTTCCTCGATCTCGTTGTATGGATAAGTATCAGTCCTTGATTTTTCATCCAGCAACAGCGCATCGCATCTCACGCTCGACTTCACTCCTGGAATTCCCTTTGCGACGTGGAGCATCCCCCTGTATGTCGTGCGCCCGCCGTCTTTGCTGACTGATTTACTCGTGATCCTCGAAGTCGTGTACGGTGCCAAGTGGTAGATTTTTGCGCCCGCATCCTGATGCTGATCTTTTCCCGCATAGGCGATCGACATTACTTCTCCCTTGGCTCTCGGTCCGACAAGGTAGACGGCCGGGTATTTCATAGTCAGCTTGCTTCCGAGGTTTCCATCGACCCATTCCACAGTCGCATCTTCGTATGCGTAGGCACGCTTTGTGACAAGGTTATAGACATCCTTTGACCAGTTTTGGATCGTGGTGTATCTTACCTTGGCCCCTTTTCTTGCGATAATTTCAACGACTGCCGAGTGTAGTGACTCTGTAGAATATACCGGAGCTGTGCAACCCTCGATGTAGTGCACCTCTGATCCGGGTTCCGCGATGATAAGCGTCCTCTCAAACTGCCCCACATTCTGAGAGTTAATCCTAAAGTATGCCTGAAGCGGTACTTCGACCTTCACTCCTGCAGGGACGTATACGAAGCTTCCTCCACTCCATACTGCAGTGTTCAAGGAAGCAAACTTGTTGTCGTTAAGAGGAATTATTGTTCCAAAATATCTCTTGAAAATGTCCGGGTACTTCTTCAGCGCAGAATCGGTATCAAGGAAGACAACGCCTTTTTTTTCTAAGTCTTCCCTTAACGAGTGGTAGACTACCTCTGACTCGTACTGCGCACCGACTCCTCCAAGGAACTTGCGTTCTGCCTCTGGAATGCCCAGCTTGTCGAATGTCCTTCTGATGTTCTCAGGTACATCCTTCCAGTCGGTGCCTGTTTTGTCGGTTGACTTCGCATAGTAGTAGATGTTATCAAAATCAATGTCTGACAGGTTTCCTCCCCAGATTGGCATTGGCCTGTCCATGAAGTACTCGAAAGCCTTGATTCTCATATTAAGCATCCATTCGGGCTCGTTCTTCATCTTCGAGATTTCTTCAACCGTACCTCTCGTTAGCCCACGCTTGGAACGGAAGACAAATTCTTCTGGATCCTTGAAGTCGTACTTGCTATAATCTTCATTGATAACTTGTCTTGACATCTCGCTCACTCATGACATATGTTATACTCTAAACTAATAAGCGTTTTCGGGTTCTGTTAAGATAGAGGGTCATGGGTTAAGATTTTCTCCCTGTTAAGTCGCGGGACATGAGGCTAGACTGTGCCCCCTTCGGCTTTTATCTTGCCACAAAGCCATGAATACATACTTCTGAACTCAATTTCGGAGGTTTCTCCTGCTCCAAAGTTGATGTTTTCAATATTCCAGAAGTGAACGTCTTTTTGTCTAGCTGTGCTAGAATGAACTCTCATTAAGCTGATATTGATTCGAGCGTGAACCGGCCCCCATGCAAATCCCCCCAAAGTTGACCAACTCTGGACTCGAGAGTCGATGTATCGACATACTTTGACATCAGAGTATTCGGATCTGCGAAGAAATGAGTATCGGTTATCACGCAGAAACCCGGGTTTTAACACGTAGATCAATATTTCATTATCGTGGAAGTCTAGCCTTACACCTCTCCGTTGATGGAAAGCTCGTTCACTAATTGCATTAACTGAGTATCTTGGCTTCGAGGCGACATCGCTTGAAGTCATTCTCTCTAATCAAGCCCAAGGCCTCCGCCGTCTGAATAAGCGTTTCTCGAGCTAAACAAAATCCTCAAGTTTCTCTTTAAGCGGAAGTTCTCGGGTTTCGTTTACCTTCGCGTTCTGGATTAGTGTCAGCCACTTGTTATCTCCCTTCACAATTATTCCCGAAGCTTCCCCCGGGGTTTTGCCTTCTAGCCCTTCATGCTCTCGGATGAAATTGTGAAAGATTTGTACTCCTTTGAAGATAGGAGAATCTTCTTTCTTAACTCCCCGCATGGTTTTCTCTCTGTCTCTAACTTCGCCGTTCATCCTTTCCATTTTGTTATTGTGTCGCTGACCGTCTAGGGTAATGTCTCTGATATGAATTGGCGATAAAGTCCTATGTGTGTAAAACTCCTTTCTGAAAGCCCGAGCAAAATTCTGAGCTCCATCAGTAATCAGAACTTGAGGTTTCTTGCCCGCAATTTGAGTACCGTTCTTGAATAAGGGTCGAATATCGCTTGTTCCTTTCTTTTCCGAGATTTGCTGAGCAATCCAAAAGCGAGTTTCATCATCCATCATAGCAAAGAG
>DAHVAI010000396.1 GCA_027314685.1 Nitrososphaerota archaeon
GTCTCATTTGTTGTAAGTGGTCTTTGGCTTCGTCGCTAACAAAAATGTCTTGAGGTAGATCGGTTTTGGTTAAGGAAGCTGGAACTATGATTCTGACGGGCGCCTCCTCAAGGTGGACGTGAGACCATTTGTATTGTGCAACTTCCCATCCTCGCCTTCCATTGCCCGCGATTATCAGAGAGATCAAGGGGAGAACCGGTCAACCCTTGCTTCAACATAGGGATTGTAATCGGAACATTAGGAATTCTGCTGGCTTTGGCATTACAACATCGTTGTGAAACTTCTCTTTGCTAACACTGACATTCTTTGTTTTGAACCATTTCTTAGCAACTCCCATTCTGTTCCTTACGGTTCCACCGTGCATTCCGCTTGATTGTAGCCACGCTACATATTCGTCAAACCATTTGTAAATGTCAAGATCTGAATTCTTTGCGAGTCTAAGTGCGCGATGCCGACCACTAGTGTACTTGAAAAGTAGATCGAGACTCTACCGGACACTTTGGACAGTGCTTTATGCCCTTTGACTCGCGGTATGCTTTGTCGAGCAGTCCGTCGGCATCGCACTTGTCGCACACGAAAGCCTTCGGCGGTTTAACTACCGAGGAACACAAAATGCACTTCTGAGCGGGCAACTGATATCGAATACTATTGTTATGGCCAGTACATGAGGATTCAGGAACCCACGCAAAAATGCGAGGGGTGGGATTCGAACCCACGAACCCCTAAGGGACGGGATGTCTCAGCCTGTTCGCTATGTGACCTCCTTTCAGAGGTGATCTTAAGTTTCGCGCACTATTCGTGGCCCGCGCAATTGACCAGGCTCTGCAACCCTCGCGCGACAGACTCAAGACCAAAACTAGCTTCAAAAGTGCTTCTGTCTTCAAAGACCGAAAATTGAAGTTACACCTGCGGTCAAGAATGAGACCGCGATCGCAGCCATCAATATGTCCATAACCTTCGCAACGATCAGTAATACCGTGGGACCCAATCTTCTTGTGATATTGTCTCCAAGCCGCATCAAGATCCAAGCTATCAGACAGTCTGCGAGGATCGCGGCCACGGCTACGAACACTCCGTATGGCTCTCGGGCTAGCAGCATAACAGTAGTTAGCGAGCCTGGTCCAGCTAGCAACGGTGTTGCAATCGGTATGACCGTCATGACCTCTATTCGTCTTGCCCTGTCTTGCACGTCCTCGCTCTCCGTAGCTCCAAGCGGTTCGTTGGAAAGAGCATCTCTCAAGGCGAATATCAGGAGCAGCGCGCCACCAGCAATCTCCATGTCCGAGATCTTGATTCCAAGGAAGACGAGTATCAAGTCGCCCAAAAGCGCAAAGATGAGCAACAGCCCGGTTGCAATCATCACGGCACGGTTGGCGAGCCTTTTTCTCTGTTGGTTTGATATGTCGTGAGTTAATCCGATAAAGAAGGGAAGGACACCTACAGGATCCAGGATAACAAATAGTGTGATTATCCCTGCCAAGATTTCTGTTACGATTACGTTCAATCTATGCCTGCTCTGTCTTTTCTCTTTCTTGGAGTACCTTGTCGATTAAAAAGACGGTCTGCCTGATGTTTCTTAGTGGTACTAGCGGATCATAGCCGACGACGGGCTGGGTTTTTGAAAACTCTGACAGTGGATGCTTGTCCGAGTACTGCTTGTTTATGACCAATAGCTCGACGAGTTGTTCGGTGTTCATCTTTTCAATCTCAGACTTCCAGCCATGGTAAAACCTGCCCTTTTCATCGACAAGAGTAATTTTCTCATCTCCAGAGCTTTCCCTGAGGCTCTTTGCCCAGAACGATTTCACCTCTTCGTCGTACGAAGCCTTGCCGGAGTCAATTTTTGACCTAAAGCTCGAGATTGCCTGAGCAACCTGCTCTGGGGAGAGGTTCAACTGCTTTCCAATGTCTTCTGTTTTCACATTGAGCTCTGAGAGGTAGAAGCAAGCTTCTTCTACGTAGTCGTCGCCTTCCAAGAACTAACGAGCCATTAATTTTGAATCCGTGTTAAAAGCCTTAACCGTGTAAATCAATCAATCTACTAATGAATTGAATAATTAGACATTGGTATCTGGAAGATCAAAAACGCAAGATCGTCTTGTAATCGAGATTTTGCATAAATAACCGAATCCTACCTAATCCACCGTCACAGTATCCGTTCGCCGCAAAGTCAAGGAAATTCATGTCCTAGATCTGAAGCTAATTGAGCCTTATGCCCTAATGTAATTGGGCATCTCGTCCGAACTGATGACATTATGCAATAATAGCAAGATTTCAATTGATATTTTACAAGATATCATTGAAAACAATTGGAAATATACCGGGTAAGGAGAGATGACATAGCTAGGACTGATTCGGGTATTGAAGTCAAGAGAATCTGGATCATTGACCTGAGTAAGAATTCAAGATGCCATACAACGCTTAAAATGTCCACTCCTATTGAACCAAAATCGGCGAAGTAAAGATGGAAAAGTTGGTTCTAATCACTGGCGGAGCCGGCGGGTTTGGAAGTGTGCTCGCAAGAGCTCTCGTTGAAAAGGGGGGATACTTGGTTGCACTCGCTGACATTGACCTTGAGAGGGTGAAAAGGACGGCTGAATCTATAGGAGGAGACGTCTCCTACTACAAGCTCGACGCATCAGACGAGGCAAGCGTAAAGGAACTCTTCTCCGGTTTGGGAACAAAATCCCTGGATGCGATGATCTGCGCTCATGGCATTACAACTGGCAGGACGAGCATTCAGGACGTCCCTCTGGAAGAGTGGAACCAAGTGATAAGCGCAAACTTGACCGGTGTGTTCCTGTTGATGAAGCATTGCATTCCAATCATGATTAGGCAGTCTTCCGGGTGCATAATCAACCTTACAACAGGGAATCCTGCGCGCAAAAACTCTTCAACGTATGTCGCATCAAAAATTGGCGTGGAAGGTTTGACTGCCGCTGCT
>DAHVAI010000398.1 GCA_027314685.1 Nitrososphaerota archaeon
ATCTTTCTAGTCTGAGATGGCGTTGCCGTCCATTGAGGCGCTCCTACTCCATCAGGAAAAGAAAGAATGCTTGGCTGGATGCACGAAGATAACGTGTAGCGTAATGATAGCGGAGCGACTAGAGCTTGCCATTACATATAATGTCAACTTGTTTCATCGCCTAGCGATCATGAACAAACGCAAATTTTAGGTCATAGACAGCTTCAAACTTTTGCATAGCCGCCTAGTTCAAAGATAACTATCTCAATCTGAAACTGGCGTTGCCACGAGTTTGTTCAAAGGAAAGAACGCCAAGTACGAACTAGAGATTACTTGTGGTTGCATTCCGAAGCAATACCCAAGCCCACCACTTTATCAGCATCTTGCTTGCAGAATCTGCATCGTTCTTTACCCTAATATAACATATTTCGGAAAAAACTCCCTGATATTTATGAGCGCCGCAGTTGCTTCGAAGAGTTACGCCCACCCAGAAGTCCTAGTAGATACTAACTGGGTCACCCAGCATCAAAAGGATGCGAATGTGAGAATTGCAGAGGTTGACTATGACCCAGTATCTAACTATAACCAGGGACACGTACCAAGCGCTGTCTTACTCGATTGGAAGAAAGACATTAACGAGCCGCTGAGCCGGGACATTCTGACCCAACAGCAGCTAGAGTCTCTGTTCAGCAGAAACGGTGTATCAGATAACACGACGCTAGTCCTTTATGGTGATTTCAACAATTGGTTTGCTGCCTTTGCCTTCTGGGTTTTCAAGTACTACGGAGTGAAAGACGTACGGATTATGAACGGCGGAAGGAAAAAGTGGATTGAGGAAGACAAGCCCCTTACCAAGGATGTTCCGTCTTTTCCGCACACTACTTACAAAGTCTCGAAGCTAGACAACAAGCTTCGAGTGTATCTCAAAGACGTCATGGAATCGCTAGGAAAGAAGGGCGTCGGTCTGGTCGATGTGAGAGGCCCGAAGGAGTTTTCTGGTGAAGTCCTCGCTCCACCAGAGTATCCGACAGAACATGCCCAGAGAGGCGGTCACATCCCCGGCGCACAGAACATACCGTGGGCCCAGGCAGTCAAGGAAGACGGCACGTTCAAATCAGTCGAAGAGCTCGAGAGCCTCTACAAGCCAAAGGGAATCACGCCAGAGAAAGAGATAATCACATACTGCAGGATAGGAGAGAGATCATCTCATTCTTGGTTCGTTCTAAAGTACCTCCTGGGTTATCCAGACGTCAGAAACTACGATGGATCCTGGACCGAGTGGGGGAACGTCGTAAGATCTCCAATCGAAAAGTAGACGCTCAGAGCCAATATGTGGCTCAGCTCAATTGCGAAGTTTGATTCAGACTTTTCTCACAATAAAGTGGTAGAGGTTCTCTTCCTTACGAGCCTCGACCAGCTCATTCTTTGTCCTCATTGTCCAGCGCACGAGCTCAATGTCAGCCGTCTGGTCGTCGGTTACAAGATGAACGACATTACCCGCTGACCGCTTTTCCATAAGATCGTCCAAGTTGGCGAGCGTGGTCGAGCATTCTGTTCCTATAGAATACAACTGATCGTCAGGAAGGAGTTTGAAACAATTGACTCGCAGCTCCTCGATCCTGTCAGCCAGTTTCTCCCTCGCGCTTTCGCCAAAATACAAGCGCGATAGTGAACTCTTGTCGATAGATGAGAACTCCGCGACCCAACCATCAGAGTAGGTGAAATCGTTCAGCGCACGCGGACTGTCCTGAAGCTTCAAATTGAGGCTAGATAGCTTTCCCGTGACCGGCGACCGAATGGCACCAAAATATACAGCTGATTCGATTGTCCCAAGACTCTTTCCTACCGAGACCGCATCCAAATCTGTCTTCAGTTTAATTCTCAGTATCCTTCCGGCGAGGAATGACAGAGCGCTGGTAATCCCTATTCGTCCGCCGTCACCAACGACTTTGAACCAAGTGTCGTTTTCGACGTCGTAGTAAATATCATCAGGAAACTCACAGTTTAGAACTTGCATCGCTAAGGCAGTCTACAAATGTTGTTATCGACGCCATTAATATCAGCTGCGGGAGAATTCGACTTTTTTCCAACGCACGACCCCTCTTATCAAGTCGTCGTTCTCTCTTTCAATCCAAGGCCTAAAACAATTTGGTGTTCTGTTTCCTTTCCTTGTGAATCTTGAGAGGAAAGAAGGTCCAATCCAACATCTTTGCACCTCGTTTTTTGGTGCGTCCGCACAGACTCTGTACCCTGGAGGATTGGGGAGACTAATGATGTAATCCGAAGTAGGTACAGATACAGAAAATGGAGCGCTGGACGTAGTTTATGCGCCTACTTGATTCAAGTTACAGCCCTTTTTTCTTATGTTGGAACAGCTAAAATGCAATCGTTTCAAAGCTCATCAAGCTGCCAAAAGCTTGAAACGGCGAGCCGATACCAACAATCCACATCGACCATGACGGCACCCAAGTGTTGTGCCGGGAAAATGGATTGTAATTCTTACAAATTCCGAAATGAAAAAGTGGAATAATTCAAAGAAGACCTGGAAAAGACTCCCTTAAGGAGACTAAGCCATATCTACTTCTGACTGTTTCGGCGTTCCGCTCTAAAATACTGGCAAAATCAACGCAAGCTTTTTCATCTCTCTCATTGCATGGTATAGCGAGTAACCCTGACCCAAAAGACGGGAAAACCATCCATCAACTCTCTTATAATCGATCTAGCAGAGGCGCAGGACAAGCTGGCAAAGATTCAGCGTGAGATCGGCCGGATGAACAACAAGACGCAGATCAGCTATCTCATGAAGCTCAGGGAAGAACTCTTGAAAAGTGTAGAGTCTAAGAGACACCTTCTTGCAAGGCGAGTCGACCTAGATCCTCTGGACCTTGAGATTTTCAGATCGATCTACCGCGCATTGTCGGTCTTTGGGCGTAGCGTGATCGAATCTGTAATCTTGACATTCGAGCGAGAGACGGGAAAGCAACCGCTGGAGATCTCAGGAAACGCTGATTCGTTTCGAAAGTGCCTCCAGAAGGTCTTTGGGAGGAGCTCCTCAAAGAAGATTGAAAGTACGATCGTATTCGAAATAAGCAATGAGTTTGGCATGATCGTGTCGAGCAAGACTACGCTCTCTGACGCAATTGGCATTGCAAGAGCAAATATTTCAAAACTCCATTCTAACGAGGGTGCCGTGCAGAAGGAGAAATCATGACTCCAGATTCGATTTCGCGCTACATAGAGTTAGCATCGAGCGTTGGATTGATCGCTAGTTGCGTTCTGCTCTTCAGATTCTTCAGGGGCGGGATAATGGCAAGCTCTTTCATGCTATTCAGCATTGGGAGTGTGCTCTTCTTCGTGGATAGGGTGATGACTGCTCTCATCGATTCGAGTTTTTTACCCGAAAATCCGTTCACATTAGTCCACTTGAGCATGGAGACGATGTTCGCGATATTGTTCATGGTAGGATTCATCCTCCTCTACAAGAACTGGACAAAAGTCCAGCGGCCCGTGCCCGAGAGATATTCTGAAACAATTCCCCAGTGAACTCTACCCGGCAAGAGTCATTCCAATAAGATGCCGGCGACCATCAGTACGAATCCGACGGCTATCGTTATAACTTCTGCGTCCAGAGAATACGCATAGCGTGTGACGACAAGGCCTCCTGCAATCATCACTACGAGCCCCAAAATGAACAGAGGATACTTCATAGCTCTCCTAGAACTGTGCTTTGTCTCGCTCTTCATCTTGCGCCACTAGAACTTGAAAAGCAGGTGGTCCAACGGTAGCCCAGCAGACAACCCCCTGAGATAGAGGTCTGCGAAAAATATCGTGAGTAAGCTTATCCATGCCAGCGCCTCATGATGGGAATTCCACCAGGTCTGGACACGCCAGATTGCGTTCCTAGCGCCTCCTGCTCTAGCGCATGTGTAGCAGTCTATGTTTCCGCCAATCAGGTGGCGAAAAGCGTGGCATGAGAGAGTCCAGGCCGTTAGCGTAAGAGCGTTTGCGAGCAAGACCAGACTGCCGATTCTTAGTGAATCTTGGTAGACCAAAGAGACGTAAACATCATAATAGAAGAACGGGAGGAGAAGGATTCCCGTGTAGAGAAGGTACCTGTGAAGGTTTTCAAACTGAAGGATTGCGTTCCTCTCTCCGGTGTACCTGCGAACAGGAGCATCTTCCCGCTTTGTGTTCTCGCATGCGAGAGGGTGGTGAAACAGATGGCGGTGGTAATCTTTGCGGTATGCATAGCAGGTCAAGCGAAACAACCCAGGAATTGGCACTATGAGAACAGTTGGGCTGTAAAACGGATCGACGTAGCCCGCAATTGTCGCAACAGGATAGGTAACGAGCGCCCAGCTTCCAAGTGCTATCATTATGATAAAAGTCCAGAGGCGCCAGTTTGCCTCGATAAACTCGTACGGGAAGAAGTACTTCGAGACTGATTTTTGCAAGCTCCTCGAAGGCAAAAATTCTTACACGATTATTATACGTTGTCCTGAGCGTTTACATTGAGACGATTTCTCACGACCTAGAAACAATAAAAAACCAAACCAGCAGGTAAATAACCACCGACGGAGTTCTAGATCAAAAATGGACGTCGAAAACGAACAGATGGAAATCTCCGTAGAGCCCTGGAAGAAGCTAATCATACACGAACTGCTTGAATACAAGTTTGAAGATTTGGCAAAACTGGTCGCAACTCAGTCGGTCCAGCAAGGTGGGACTGCAATCCCCACGATAAGCTGGGCCGGAGGCGTCGCCTTTTTGATCAGTCCGTTCCCTGACGAAAGCGAAGTGATAATCGAAGAGAAGCTAAAGGGGATAATACACTACAACACTGTTCTCTTTGCCCTAAAGCCTAACTTCGAAGCCGAGATATTCATGCGTGGCTCGCAGATTAGGATCAACCTGATAGACGTCGGAACAAACGACATTTTCAGGCAGCTCGCTGACACATTAAAGCTACACGCGAAGTTGCAACCCGCATCTCAGCCGAGCGCTGGCGTCTTGTCGCAGTCTCTATCCGCTGGACTACAGTAAGAGACGCAAAAGACGTGCCTCGCGGTTGAAGAATTCTCTCGTCGCAAGCACGCTCAAAGAACTCGCGGATTTCACGGAGCTTGAAGATGAGCAGCCGTACCGTTCAAGAGCTTACCGTCGCGCTGCAGAAACAATAGAATCGCTTCCCGAGCCAATTGAGCAAGTCGCCAATAAAAACGAATTAAGAAATCTCCCCGGCGTTGGCGAGAACATTGAAAGGAAGATCGAGGAGATCCTGAGAACCGGCAAGCTCGAGACTCTGGAGAAGATGAAAAGTCGCATACCTGTTGACGTGATCTCACTAAACCGAGTCGAAGGTATAGGCCCAAAAACGATAAAGCTCCTTTACAAAAAACTTGGAGTAAAGAACCTAGACGACCTGGAATCTGCAGTGAGATCTGGGAAACTCCGTGGCGTCAAGGGTCTCGGAATAAAGTCAGAGCAAACACTGCTAGATAGAGTCGAGAATGCAAGAAGGACGGTGAACCGTATACTTTTGGCTCAGGCTGTCGAGCTTTCCGAGAGGATTTCTACCTACCTGCGCGAAATACCCCACGTGAAGAGGTTTGAGATAGCAGGTTCTTCTCGAAGGAAAAGGGAGACTATCGGAGACCTCGACGTCCTAATAGAGACGAGAGACCCAGTGACTGCTATTGATTTCTTCACAAAGCAGGATGAGGTAAAGGAAGTGCTCGCCGCAGGGGAGACGAAAGCCTCAGTCAGGTTGCAAAACAACTTTCAAGTTGATGCAAGAGTCATCCCAGAAAAATCGTTTGGCGCAGCTTTGCTTTACTTTACAGGATCCAAGGCACACAACGTAGAGCTTCGGACTCTGGCGATAAAGAAGGGCCTGCGGTTAAACGAGTACGGCTTGTACAGAGACAAGCAAGCCGTTGCAGGTGAGACGGAGGAGGAGATTTACGACGCGTTGGGCATGGTCTACATTGAACCCGAGCTCAGGGAAAACCGTGGCGAGATCAAGGCGGCGCAAGATCACACGCTTCCAACACTAATTACACTCGCTGACATCAAGGGAGACCTCCAGTTGCACACTGTCTGGAGCGATGGCCATGCAGAACTGGGAAAGATGGCCGACATGGGAGCTAGCCTTGGCTACGAGTACATTGCGATTACAGATCATGTCGGATCGCTAAAAATTGCAAACCCTCTTGACCAAGATAGGCTCAAAGACCAGAGGAAGGAAATCGAGAAGATAAACGCAAATTATGAAAAATCCGGAAAGAGTTTTCGTGTTCTTCAAGGAGCCGAAGTTAACATACTGCCAGATGGAAGACTGGACATGCCTGACAGCGCGTTGAGGGATCTTGACATTGTACTCGGCGCAATTCACAGCGGCTTTTCTGATGATCGGGAAAAGATCACAAAGCGGATCCTCGCGGCGATGGATAACGAGTATGTTGACATTATCGCCCATCCGACCGGCAGGCTGCTACTCGAGAGAAGTGGCTACGATCTAGATCTCGCCGCCGTCATCCAAAAAGCGCTTGAAACAAAAACTCTGTTAGAGATTGACGGCCATCCCAACAGGCTTGACTTGAGCGATGAGAACGCGAAAGAGGCTCTCGAGAAGGGATTGATGCTCTCGCTCGACACCGACTCGCATGACGCGCCTGAAATGGAGTATATGAATCAAGGCGTCTGGCAGGCTAGACGAGCCTGGGCCGAAAAGAAGGATATTTTGAACACGAAGAGCTACAAGGACCTCTCAAGGTTCCTCGAGATTTAGCGAAGCTTCCTGTGCTCCTGGTACATGCAGCGGTCGTAGACTATCTTTATCCCTGCCTTTGCGATTTTTCCTTCTGCTTCTTCGTTGTGTATGCCTAGTTGTTCCCAGAAGACCTTGGGTTTTTTTGCAATGACGTCTTCTACGTAGTTTGGGATGTCCTCGCTAGGCCTGAACACGTCTACTATATCGACCTCGTCCGGGACCTCTCGCAGCCGTTTGTAGGATTTCTGCCCGAGGATTTCCTCAGCCGTAGGATTCACTGGTATCACGTGATATCCGTGTTTTAGGAGATATGCAGGTATCGTGTAGGCGTCCTTGTCTGGATTTTTCGACATTCCGATCACAGCTACGGTCTTGTAGTTTCTCAGGAAGTCAAGGATCTCCTGTTGGGTTGCGTCCATGGTTTCTTGTTTATCTGGCGGAAATATAACGTTGATGCGCGCTAGGTTTATTTGCGATTTTCAGAAAGTGCGTGCCCAGAATGAAGTACACCGAGAGAATCGTCGGCGACCGGAAAGAGGAGTACGAGATCCTCGGCGCGATGGAGGAAAAGTACGAGGAAAAGGACGTGAAGTTCTTCAACAACGTGCTGAAAAACGAGTCGTCGCTGGTCGTTCGTGTGCACGCGGTCACGGTTCTCTCGGAGATAGGGGACGAAAGCTCGGTTCGCGTGCTTGCCGATGTGATGAAGAACGACCCCAGCTCACTGATAAGACATGAATGCTCTTTCTCGCTCGGGCAGATGGGACTAAAGAGCGCAGTTCCGTACCTCTGCGAATCCTGCCTCAAAGATCCTTCGGAGATCGTGAGACACGAGTCTGCAGCCGCGCTGGGCTCAATAGGTGACGAGAGCGCCAGGTCTGCGCTTGAAAAAGCTGCGAAGGACAAGAGCGATGAAGTCAGAGGCTCTGCGCTTGCATCACTATTCAACCTTGATTTCCTAAAACAGGCTGCCGGAAAACGTCAGCATGTGAGGGAGATCAAGCCGTCTGAGCAAAAGAAGAAGAAAAAGATGCCGCATCCCTAGAACTTGTCATAAGCTTCCTGGAGCTCTGCGAGCAGTTTCTTCTTCCACTCTGAAAAGCCCTCAGGGGATTTCGGATAGTTCAGGTTGTGCGCAATCAAGGCTTCGCTCTTTTTCGCCGTGTATTGCAAACCCCTTGCTAGATCCGGATGCGCGGCAACCCTTGCGAGCATTGCCGGGTTTAGGAGCTTCAACTTGGAGAATTTCGGGTGCTCCCTGTTTACTATAGCCCTGACGTCGTCCTCTCCCAGGAAGTACTTCATACCATAGCTGATCTGGTCGTTTGAGAGCGTCTGAAGGTATCTTCTTAGAATCTCAAAGCTAGCCATCTGAAAGCCGTAGAGGTTCATGTAGTCAATGTTGTACTGCCACAGTCCGCTCTCGCTGACGTCGTTTGTCTCAAGAGCTCTTGCGATGATTCTTCCCAAAATTACTCCAGCATAGATCGCCGGCCCCATGCCACCTGCGTCGATCGGCCTTGCCATCCAGCCTGCGTCGCCGACCAGAGCGTAGCCGTTTGCGACAAGGCAATCGTTGTGCCTTCTCACCGAGACCTGCCAGCTTCCCTTTGTGTTGCCCGTGTCATTTTTGTTCGGTGACTGGACCGGGTTTTTGAGAGATTTGTTCTGCGTGACGTACTCGTCGATGAGAGTCTGCAGCGTGTCTTTTTTCCCAAACTTGGCGTTTCTCTTGTCCAGTGCGCTCTTTTGTACTCCCAGTCCGATGTTAACCTTGTTCTTACCCTTTGCGAACGTCCAGGCGTAACCGCCTGGCGCGAGGTATTGATCTAAATGAATTATTGCGTACCTTGAATCAAACCACGTTGGGTCCTCGGCGCCGGTCTCGAACTCGTAGATGTACCTGCCGGTGCTTTCCAAATCGTCTCTGTCAACTTCAATGTCGATCTTCGACTTGATCGGGAGAGTCCTCCTCAGTGTGGTTGCTGATCCCGCAGAGTCAACCACCATCTTTGCAGTCTTTTTGAACGGAGTGTTGTTCTTCGTGTCCCTTCCGATCACACCTCGAACATATCCGTCCTCGGTGTAGACTTCGTCGATCGCCACGTTGAACGCAAACTCTACGCCGAGTTTCTTTGCGTCCTCAACCTGCCTCTGTGGCATTAGCCTCCGGTTAAGAGTATAGCCCTCGCCATCAAACAGCACCTTTGTTTCGTGATCCGGGGAGTAGACTAGCACTCCTTCGACCGGGTGTTCGAGCTCCGGGCTGCCGTACTTTATTCCAAGGTTCTCGTAGATGTAATCGACACTCCTCTTGCTCACAGCGTCGCCGCAAGTCCAGCCGTTGATAGTCTTCTTTCCAGGCTCGGTGGGAGGGTTTCTGTCGACGACAAGAACCTTTGCCTTTTGCTTGGAATGCACGCCGACAGAGGCTGCAGTGACTAGACCAGACATGCCTCCGCCCGCTATGATCACGTCGTAATCGTAAGTTGCCATTTGCTTTCAGCTCTTTTTGTGCCCATTTCAACCTTCCAGGAGTCTATATGAATACTTTGGATTTGCCACAACCGCAATTGAGATGAGGGTTTGAAATCTCGATTAAATCAAACATGCGTTATTCTGATCTGCACGTCGAAGCAAAAGAGTTCTGTTCCGCGGTAGCAATTTGGATCCTGTTTGTTCTGAGCTTCAGAGAGCTTCAAACGCGTTGTTCAACTTGAATCTCTATCTTTCACGCCCGCCCTTGCGATCGACTATATGGGGTCTACGAGGAAACGATGCAGGAATTGCATGATGATAATTGTTTCCTTGCAATTATTGCATGACGTGCTCTTTCGGAGCTCGCCCTTGCACTTGGGTCCAGTTAGTTCAACTCCGGACAGCTCTTTACGAATGAGTACCTTTGTTTCCTTTTTGTACCAAGTGGCCTGTTTAAGATGTATACACAAGGTATCTTTTAACCAAGCAGTAAATTGATTGATTTAGCAGAGGTTTAACTCCAACATTGAGCTTGCCGGAGTGATCGTTTTGAGATCATTATACCGTGAGAACGCGTCAAGAGAGGAATACAAAGGCTTATCTTTAGAGAACGAATTGTCAAGAATCTAACAAGTTGAGCTGAATACAAAATGTCAATTCTTTATTTCGATGGAATGCTCGGTCTACACATTATTTTCGCACTGACATGGATTGCAGGGACTTTTATAGGATTGACCGCGTACTTAAAATTGTCAAAGCAGCCCGGAGACGTTTCCGCTGCAAAGCGAGCAAGGACTGCTCAGTTTCTAGGAGCCGCTGGCGGAGGGCTAACTGTTCTGGTCGGCCTTGGATTTTACTACTACATCAATTTCTACAGAACAACGTATGCGACTAGCTCTTCTGGTCTACCACTCGTTGACGCTGGAGCTGCGCTTGGATTCATTGTCTTCCTTTGGCAGATGGCCATGGGACCTCGAATAAGAAAATCCTTGAGAGCTATAATCGGAACGACCGGCGTAACCAGTACGGCGCCAGCCCCAGCACAGTCTAGAGCTACAGGCCTGCCAAAGAACTGGATGCTGATTGCGCCTGCAATCTTGCTACTTCTCGCATTTGTCTTGATGATCGGCGGCTCGATGATGTAGCTGGATTGAATAGAGCCATTTTTCGCTGACTAACTAGTCCTTAAACGCATCTCGGAATCAACTAGCAGGCAGTGCCGCTAGTTGTTTCGCAAACAAGTGGAAAGAAAGCTTCGATTCTATTGTTTGATCTTTGAGCTTGAAATATAGACTATCGAGCCCGCTTGGTCAACGGCGCTGTCTGGCGGAGGATTTATCGTTAGACCAGATTTGTTTCTCAACGCGATGGGTGTAGCATTTCTTTCGATGAAGAATTTAGTAAGCTCGATCCATTTCTTGCCACTGGCCCACCCGGGAATTTTATCCTCGAATATCTCCTCACCCGACTTTGCAGTAAGTATTGTCTCCAAGACGTCTATCGTTCCAGGATATAGCGTTCCTCTTGAGAGAAGCTTCGCCGACACCTCTCCACGAACTACCACCTCGTTTGCACCTGCCATTCTAGCATTCTCGATGCTATCCCGCTTTAGAAGCTCTGCAACTATGTGCACATTCTCAGCTTGTTTGCGCACATTCATAATGCCCAAGATTGTTTTGGCGTCGATTGCACTTGCGAGCTCGCCGTCGGTGATCGTTTCTGCGAGTATTGTTACTGATTCTGCCTTCGACACGTTCGCTCTCTCCAAGTCGCTAAAGTGAAGACAAGTACCTCTGACAAAGACTACCTTTTCCGATGGGCTCATCTCAAGTGGGGCGAGGAGCAACACAGAGAGTGGTTTTTCCTTCACCATTTCTAGGATCAGCTCATCTGCTACGGAATTCCAATTGCAGACAACTATGTGATTTTTCAATTTGATCCTTTGTTCACCCAGTCGTCGCCTTGTAGAATATTCTATGAGCAGCGAAGCAAAACTCGCGCTAAAAAAGGCTAGCACGCCAATGCCGAAAATCATGAGGAAAATCGCGTTCATCCTCCCCCAGAAGGTGACGACCGGCGTGTCGCCGTATCCGACTGTTGTGATTGTCTGCATTACAAACCAAAGAGAGTCGAAAATGCTCTTGACTCC
>DAHVAI010000400.1 GCA_027314685.1 Nitrososphaerota archaeon
CTCTTGTTACGATTCTGATAGCTGCCCTTGTTGTATCTGGGTTAGTATTATTGAATGTGATCCCAACCAGTTCTGCTTTCTGCTCTGTATGGAACTACGCAGGTCACGGATCCGCGCCCACCTTGGGCGGATGTAACAGCAAAACTGTGGCGAGCTCAACTACTACTTTTTCATCAAGCTCTAGCACCGTCGTTTCCAGCGATACTACTTCCACTTCAAGTTCACAACAGCAAAGCAGTTCAACTGCAGGCTCAAGCAGCGGTACCACAAAGGCGTCTCTCACGCTTTCTTCTAGTTCATTCCAGTTATCGCCTGGCGGCCAATCTCCAAGCATAAGTTTTGAACTTCAAACGACAGGTTCGATCAACCTCACAGTGATCGGCGCAAATAGTTTCGTTGTTTACGATTATTGCATACAGTCAAACTGTGTTCAAAATGACGCGGCCCTTGTCGTCGCAAACGCTGGGACGTATCAGGGTTTGATATCGGCAGTTTCGCTAGCAGGAACCGCAGCGTCCACGTACACCTCGACCTTTGAAGCACTCTACAATAATGCGCCAATCGCAATGAGCCCAATTTCTGCGATAGTCGGAGGTGGGAGTTCGAATTATTTTTGCACCGAGCAGAGCTTCAGCATCAACATTACGCGTGCGCTGATAGAGTCTAACGGGCAAGTCTATTCTTCAACGCCTCTTCAAAGCCTAATCAGCACGCCTGAAACTCCCACAACGCCCATCGTGGAATATGACACAACCATCCAAGGGGTGCCAACGTCAACCGGCACTGGCAGCTTCCTGGTTACTTACGAGGTGCTTGGCACCGGTCCCATAAGCACAAACGCACAAGCCCAGGTTCTGACTCAGGGAACAGGTTGGAAGCTCTTCGAATTCCAGCAGAGTATTCCTGCAACAGGTGGATCCTTCGTGGTCTACATGAATGCAACCGATATGCTGTGGGGGGAATACTATGCAGGGCTTGATTCAAACACGCAGTCACTGCTTTCATCAGCGGGGCTGAACGGAAACCAAATCTGGCTCTTGTATTATGAAGCCCAACTAACGGGCGCCGACGTAGTTTACGGACAGGTCAATATCCAGGGATGCGGTGGAATAAGCTCAGAACTGCAGTACTTCGCCGACGCCTTGTTGATTCCAACATTGTCTACAGCCACGGTTCCTTCGGCAACGACGTCTTACACAACAACATCGAGCGATAGCGGAGGATGTGGTTATTCATTCATCTGTCAATCACTGGTTCCCTCAAGTGGATTCGGGGCCTTTGCGCCCGTGGGAAAGAATGCGCCTTTGATTGGCTTGGCTGACGCATTGTTGATTGTAGGAGTAGTAGTTGCGGTTGCCTTTGTTTCAAAAGAATATTCTTGAAGACTGCTGCGATTTTTGCGGCGGTCTGATCCCAAGGAGCACAGCGCTTCATTCTGAGAGGAAGAAGTATTGTTCGAAGGCCTGTCAAAGCAGAGCTTCTCGAGGAAGGATCCGGGCGAGGCTCAGAGCTCCAACGTCCAAGCGCTACGTGACCAGGCTAAAATTCTCCAGCGAATTGTATTTTTCATAGCCAGCAAAGCAGAGTCATTTGACCGCCAGGAAGTCGCAAACCCTTTTTTTTTCTGCAATGGCAGCTACAGGAACCTACGCAGGTATTGGTCTCGCATTACTGGTTGGCGCCTTCTTCTTCGTGAATCTGGTCCCTTTTCCTCATCAGACGACCAGCGCAGGCGTGACAACTGAAAGCATTGTCAATAGCTTCCAGGTGCGTCAGCTATCGCTGTTTGGTTTCAACACACCGGGGATCCCCGCTTGGACATTGACTACCTCGGAACTCATACTGATATTTTCAGCCATGTCATTTGGCTTTGGTGCGTTCTTCACTATCAAAGACCATCTCTGAGAGCCCTTTTTTTCAAGAGATGTTCTGAATGGAAATCGAGATTACTGGTAAACAGATCCTTCTAATCGCTATAATCCTCCTAGCGCCTCTTCTGATCATAATTGGAATAGGTCACATTTGGCCGAGCACCGTAGATCACTGGGGCGACAAATTCCTCGGCCCAATATTCTATGGTAAAGTTCCACAGTAAAGTCACTAGCTTTATCTTGTCAAAGATTGGCATGAGATTAAGAAATCAGCGGCCCAGTGCGTTGAGCAAGTGATCGCCTTTATCAATCAACACTCAACAACTGAAACGGATCAACCAGTTCTTTCCCCTCCGCAGTAGTCTCTTTTTCTCCTGATGAACGGAAAGGACCTGGCAATCGTCATCGCCGCACTTGGAACACTGGGCATCCCAATCTTACTACTGATGTTCACTGTAGGAGGGCTAGTCTTTGGTTTCACGCTTTGGTCCATCCTCGGATTTCTTTCCCATTGGATGATACCGCTAATTTTCTTCGGAACGGGAGTCATTGCTTTGATTGAGCTTGCTCCGCGTGGTCCGCAGGAAGCTCTGATGGGAGTCGTAGCGATGATATTCACCGTCTTGTTTGGCTACGTCCTCTGGTCGGGAGCACTGAATGGTCCTGCGAATACCTACAGTCTTCTGCTTTCCATTACAGGAAGCAGGACATCAGTTGCCGTACCCGATATGGCAATCTTTGCAATTGCTGTCGTCCTTGCAACATTAGGACTCTTGTATCTGGGCATCAGAGAATACGATGAGTGATGGAAGCTAAAACAGTCGCAATTGTGGTCGCGATACTCGCCGCGGTCGCTGGGAGCATTGTTGCCGTGGGACTTATTCCGGTCTCAGCTTCTTCGGGCGGTTCAGGAGGCGGTACGACGATCGTGTGCACCGCGGATCTGACCGTGAGTGGGACCTACAACGACTACGTGGTATCGCACTCAATTAGCAATTTCGCGTTCACCGCAGGCGGGATAGGCTGTCACCAGAAGACACTGCTCGATTTGATCCCAAGCTCACAGCTTAACCTTTTCCCGACTTCGCTCACTTTTTCGGTGACGTTGACTGCGGCGGATGGAACAACACATGGACCTTACTTGATCAAGGTCTCGATTCCCGCGGGCGCTGCCGCACCCAGTTTCAGTTTCGCTGGAGAAGCCCAGGTCAGCTCGGTTCCACAAGGGCAATACACTGCTTTCATAAGTTGTCCAGTTGCATGCAATGGACAGACAAGTTTCTCGACGAGTGTCAATATCTAACAATTATCTAGCTTTTACGTGAAAGAATAAGAAGACGCAATTCGATTTTCAGCAATTGGTGCAGACTGTCATTAGATCTGTCGGCTCTCCTCGAAAAAGGATCCCAAGAGAGAGCCACTCAACATATCTGATTCAACTCTTGGGTGGCAGATGTCTAGGCAAAGGTTGTGGATCTACCAACGATCTTGAGATTGATCATGTGATTGCACTTTCGATAGGAGGTTCGGATACGGCTGAAAATCTGCAGGTGCTATGTTCTGAATGTCATCGATGGAAGACTCGAAGAGATCTTCGAAATCTTCGTTTCTACAGGAGATTAGCGAAACGGTGCTTGGCAGAAGGCAAGAGTGTCAATCCGGTGGAAATTCGTGCCAAGATAGATGAATATGATTTCTGGAATAAAGAAACACGACAAATCAACTGTGAATTCGATAAAGACGAGCCAATGATTACGCCTGAGTCTATAGACAGGGACGCGATGTTAATGAAAAGAATTAAGGAAAGATTGCGTAGCCGGAACACTGCATTTAAAGCTTGAAAGCAACCTATAAGGGTCGCTTAGAAGAATCAACTATAGTATGCTTTCACTTCCGGAAAATCAAACGTGTCCATGCTGCAACGGTTCGAATATAATCAATGATTTTGATATTGCGAAATCGTCCCTGCAATTTGTTTGCAAATCTTGTGGTGTAGTTCTCCCTAACGATAGAATCGTGATCAAGGAGTCTTCCAGTGCCGACCAATATGGTCGTGGTCCGACGAGTTATGGGGTGATTGGACGGAACCAAGGCACTCCGCACACGACGAAAGATGGGAGAGGCAAGAACATAATCTATGAGCTCCGTGGCGCTGGTATTTTGGACGATTTGATGAACCATCACTTAGAAGGGATGGAAGAATCCAACAAACATGTGCAAGCGCTGCAGAATTCTGCGCCACAGGTGTTCCTAAAGGGTGGAATGAATCCTGCCAAAGTCAGTGAAATGATGCGTCCATGGGTCAAGCGCGTGAGAGCCGCCGATAAGCAAGGATTCCTAGATCGGGAGCCTGACAGGATACAAGAAAAGGAAAAGATACAGCTTTCAGCCAATGCTGTGAAGTATTGTAAGGCTCTCTTAAAGAAGATGAAGTAAGTGTCTTGGCAGCCACCATTACACAACCTATTTCAGCTAGACGTGTCCTAAAGCTTTCGCCGTCTAAACTACACCCTTCAAGATATCAGACTCGAGATCCAGCATGTGAATTAGAAGATGATATTTGGGGGCTTGCAGAATCAATCAAAGAAGTCGGACTTCTAGAGCTTCCTGGTGTTAGACCCCATCCTGACAAGGATGGCGAGTATGAGATAATCAAAGGGCATAGAAGAGTACAAGCAATCATGGAACACCTACACTGGAACGAGATTCCATGCCTTCTTTATGAGGGATTAACCGAAGCGGAAGTGCTCAAACTCGTCGTCATCGACAACGTGCAGCGCTGTTCGTTAACTCCGTTTGAAGAAGGACGGGCATACCTCAAAGCCGCAAAGATGTTCAAATGGGACCGTCCCGCAATAGCCAAGTTCTTTCATCGTCCAGATTGGGTCGTAAAGGAAGACATGGAGCTTGCTGAAAGTGTCAGTGAATGGCGCAAGTTCATGAATATCCCGGAAGGCGACGCCTTGATCAGAAACGGATCAGTGAAAATTAGAAACCTGTTGCACAAGCTTTCTGGGAAGGAGCTCATTCAAGGTCTCAAAATGGTTGCAGGTGAATCGCCCGATTACAAGCCCTGCACTTTGAGCGATCTTTCTAATTACGTCCTTGCCTGTCTCAACGCGAAAGGAAAGAGATCTTACGCCGACGTCATGCACGCGCTTGATCAGCAGGAGAAAGAGAACGCGTCTCTTCCAGACAAAATCAGGAAAAACATCAATAAAATCATCTCCAAAGCCGACAATGAAACAAGAAAAGACTTGGAGTTGGTAGCCAAGGACATTGAGGCGCTTGTATCGAACACTGAAAGGAAAACAGAGATTGTTGATCGCTTGGAGAATGCAAAACCCAAAGAGGCAAAATGTCCAAAGTGCAAGCTTTCATTTGATGTCGCAGGAAAAGAGAATGGTTCAAAGTTTGCAGTGATGTTGCAGCCGAGAGAGAAGAAATTCAAAAACAAGATCGTGACGGTTGCGCTACCATTAGAATTTTATTCCGATGAGGCTACGGGAAGTGCAAAGCAGAGAGATGCTTCCAAGGAAACTCCTTCATTACTTGACAGATCATTTGATTAATCGCTTTTTTCTAACATCAAAATGTGCCGCGGATTAGGTAAAACAGAGCTCCAGGTTGAAGCTCACCTGGATATGATTGCCCAGAACTGCAAGAATCTTGATCCTGCCGTAGTGGTTCAGCAATATTTTCCTTATCGAACAGCAAGCGAAGTTGCTGAAAAACTGGGCATCTCTGTTGACGCCGCGAAGCATTCGCTTTACCGTCTGATGAAGCGCGGACGCGTGAAGACCTATCCGCTACCTGGAAATAGGACCAGATTTTACTTCGGCTCCAGTGCATTACCCGAGATCACTTTAGAAGACACAATGACAATGGCTGTTCAAGCTATTGCTCTGAAAAGTTAAGCGGCCCCAAAAAGCGGCTTTACTCTTTCTCGGGTCGTTTAAGTGTCAACCCGCGGTCTTGCGATGGATGCCATAGTGACCGTCTTACTGCAGTATGCTTGTTCATCGAGTTCTTCGTCTTCGTCCTTTGATTCCCCTTCAAGAGAGACCAACCGTTTCTTGTCGTCCAATCTCTTCCTGTGCTCATCTTCCTTTTTCTTTTCCTTCTCAGCCTTCTTTGCGGCGCGCTTTTCACCCCACGAGAGTTTCTTTGCGTCTGGTTGCTCTTGCGGCTGCGGCGTGGACATCGGTTTAGCGTTCTCGATTCGAGCGTCGCCCTGAGGAACCACTATTGGATATCCTTCTGCGGTCATTCTTTCATTCAACTTTTCAAGCAATCCTGCAAAGTGCTCATCTTCTCTTGCAATCGCCGCTTGAAGGATTGTCTTTCGCTGCTTTGATCGGTTCATTTCAGCAAGGATTCCGTCGACAGTGTCAGGATCCTTCACTTCCTGTCGGACCCAGGCATTAGGCGACTCGTTATCTTCTCCAGGTGGAAGTTCTGTAGTGTTGTTAACTTGCTGAGCAGTTTCTTTCTTTTCCAATTTATCTTGTTTGACGACCGTGACGGAATTTCTTGTCACTCTCATCAAGCCCACTAAACTAACTGCAAACGTAGTCATTGAAATGCCCGCGCTGATAAGGAACATGTGGAAAGCAGAACCATCAGCATAGTAATGGCTCCACGCCCATGGAAAATAAGAAACTGCGGCAGGACCGTTCCAGACTTGCCATCCGAAGTAGAATGTGTAAGCGACGAGCAACAGAGACATCGAAAATGCGAGGACCGCAGGCGGAAGCAATAGTTTTCTTTGCATCTATCTAATTCACCCTCGCCTTCAATGACTGCGACGATTGCGCGCCCGCAGCTTCTGCTGACTTTTCCAGGATGAACTTCTTTCTGTGATAGAGTTCCTTCTCTGTTCGATTGTAGATGATTCCCAGTTGGTTTGCGACCCAAGCGGAGAAGAAGACCTGTGATTGTGAAACCTCGTCGGTCTCCAGCACGTCACCGTAAGGGTCGGGGAGCGTTGTTGTTGTCTCCGCCTTTGACTGTTCCTTGGATGCCTCCATCTCGGGATCCTGGACCTCCCACAGGTCGAGCTTCTGCAGGACAGCCAACGGGTCACCCTCGAATTTCCTTGCATTCTTCAAACCGCTTCGTATGTTGACGCGCGCGTGCATCAGTGCCTCTTTGTAACGCTGGATTATTTCGCCAAATATCTCCTCGTAGTTGATGCCGTCGTCATCAGCGATATCCTTTCCCAGAGCCGCGAGGATCCTGATGATTATTTGTGGGGAAAATGCAATGATGAAAACTGCGATGATGCCAAGCACCGCGACCTGTGGCTTGAGATACTTGTAGATAGTGAGAAAGGTGAGGCTAAGTATGGTGATTCCAATTATGACGACCGGTGCCCAGGAACTGAGCTTGCCATTTAGGACAAGGACTTCTTGTGGTTGCTGCTGGCCAGGAGTCTCGCTCTTCCACTTCGTTGGCATCACGGCATGTCTTCTGAATTCCGAAAGCAGGTAGAAGAACAGCGAACCGTTGTCGAGCATGAACAGCTCGTAGTTGAAGCAAAACCGCATGACGCGGACGAAAGATTTCTTGAACTCCTTTATCTGTTCGTTAAGTTTTGTCAGCTCGTCATAGGAAAAATAATCAGAGCTCATTTGTCAATCACTTTGAAGAGACAACTACGAACGCGATCAATGCGCCGAAAAGAGCGCCAAAGACTCCACTTGATTGAAAGCCGTATTGAAGCAGGATTGCACCCCCTGTGGGTGCCGCGACTATCACCATTGCGGCAAACGCACCTCTCACCGGCCGCGCGCCCATGCCGACCATCCAGCGGCGAAAGTTGGATGAATCTCGCGCAGCCTGCGTCATCGCGATTGATCTGCTGTCATCCGCCTTCAGTTTGGTTATCTCTCGTGTTAGATCGCGGTTCACCTTCTTTTCATTCTTAAGCTCGGTGTAGAGCAGCCTCGTCTCTGAGAGCACTGGAAGGAAACCGGCCACAAGGTTCGAGTGCTTCTCCATAGCCTGAAGCAGCTCCTGCTGGTCCTCGTTGTCTTCGTCTCTCATGTCGATTGGATAGAACACGAATATCCGCAGTCGACGCCCAAGTCGTTTTATCGAAATTCTCTTGGGTAGGTAGAACTGCCTCCCAAAGATCATTGTCCTCGTCATTCTCCCCTCGAGCGTCAGGACAGTCTTGACTGAATGGAATGAGTATTTTGCAAGAACCCTGTCTTCAGACGTTCCTTTC
>DAHVAI010000403.1 GCA_027314685.1 Nitrososphaerota archaeon
CGCAGCGAGAGCACGCGCGTGCTCGACGAGGCCTCCTCCAAAGTATCTTCCTAGCTGCGATAGTTCAGCATACGCATCAGTCTCGTCAAACATCATGTTCCTACCGTTTTGCCATAGAGACACATGGACGTGCATTCCAGATGCATTATCAAGGAAAATTGGTTTTGGCATCATCGTCGCAACCATCCCGTGCTTCGCGGCAATGTTCTTGATTACGTACTTGTAGGTCATTGCAGAATCGGCCATGTAGGTCAGCGTGTCGTACCTCATGTCTATCTCACATTGTCCACCAGTGGCAACTTCATGGTGATGGGCGTCATTGATTATGCCAAAGTTATTTCCAAGTACGCTCACACACTCGCTTCTGAAGTCCTGGAGGGTGTCCTGAGGAGATGCAGGGAAGTAACCTTCTTTGAATCTGATTGGCGGGGCGTTTCCTTCACCCGGACCATTGTTCCAGGCCGCTTCTCTGGATTCTATGTGATACCCTTGTCCAGAGTAAGGAGATGATACGTCCCAAGTGACCCTGTCAAAGACGAAAAATTCAATCTCGGGGCCCCAATAAGTCGTATCAAAGCCCTGCTTCTTTGCTTCCTCTTCGGCCCTTTGTGCTATATATCGAGGATCCCTGGTAAATCGACCCATCCCAAATCCGCGGGAAACATCGCATATCATCCGTCCAGTCTTTAGCGGGTCGGGTGTCCAAGGAAGAGTCCCATATGTCACAGGATCAGGCAAGAGGACCATATCCGACTCGTAAATATCGGTAAAACCTCTAATCGAGCTACCATCCAATTTGGGCACTCCATCGGCGAAGGCATCGTCATCAAGACTTTCTGTAGGTACCGTTACGTGTTGCAATCTCCCAGGAACATCTGTAAATTGGAGATCAACAAACCTTACCTTCTCTTCCTGGAGTTTTGACATTACATCTGATTTCGTATATTTCCTAGGTTTCAGCTTGCCCCCTTCTCTAGAATATGGCATTTAACAAATGTACACCGAATTGAAAAAAATACGCGCAAGTAGTTATATAAAAGTACTGTAGACGTACAGATGTCTAATTATTTTCATTTAAGAAGTACAGTTAATTCCTGGCGCACAGACAAAATCACGCGCGCCACCAATCGAATCCTATGAACGACACTTCTTCCTTTGAAGCGTTTGCCACAGCTATGATGAATTGTTTTCTGACCGTTGTGGCCAATCTTCCTGCTAGAACAATGTCTGTGGCAGTCAATCTTTGCGTGGGTGGGGAGACCCGGACCAGATACGGAGCGTGATCAAGACCTGGTCCTCGCTCGTAGGCTGCAAAATCAGCTCCAAACTTGATTCCAGGCGTTACAACAAATCCTGCCTTTTTGAGTTTAGAGTAGACTAGTAACTTCTCTTTGAACTGATATACTTCTTCTACGCAAATCTTTTCCAGTTTGTCTAGTCCTAATTTCCTATCGCCGCGGTAAATCTGAATCTGTGAATTTGAAGCAAGATAATATCCTTCAAGTAGGTCGAGAATTATAGGTGCGTTGAATTCGTTTGGTTTGGGTTTTGGTATTCCTATTGGCTTACCGTAAAATCCAGACGAAAATAGCTTTCTGGAATCAGTAATGTCCCAAACTACGAGTCGGTTCTCAATTAGCTCTGCTTTCATAGGTTTCAAAGCCCGAGAGCAAGTATTGTTATCGAGTCCGTAGCTCTAAGGCAGTTATCAACCATATCTTCGATGCCTTGAAGGACGTCCTTGAGCAGAATCAGTTCCTTTACGGAATCCACCTCGCTCATCACTTTGCTTGTCAGCGTTCGATACTTTTCGTCAACCTGTTTTTCGAGCTTCTGAACGGAGTTTGAGAGATCTATTGCATGAATCGGGTTTATCGCAAGTGCCCTAACTACTTCATTGAGTCTCTGAACTGATTCTACACTCATGTCGATGAGGTCACGTACTTCATCTATTAGACCTGCCTTCTTGACAGTGGAAAATTTCATTTGAGAGAGTTTGAAGGCGATTCCGGCAATG
>DAHVAI010000404.1 GCA_027314685.1 Nitrososphaerota archaeon
AAAGCAGCGTATCTCAAGAAGCTTCACGGACTTTCTGAATCACTTACAGACGATCAGCTACTAGTTGCGCTCAGAGAAAAGTCCGCGCTGCTGATATTGGACATATAATCTTCTATTGTCTTTCGAGGAATCGCTCCCTCACGTATTATGGAAATGGTACTTGGCGACGATAGATCCAGTATGGTCGAAGGTAGTGTACTCTTACCGCAAGGTCCTCTGACAAAGTAATCTGCCTGTTTTGCGAACTCGAGCAGAGACGGTTCATCAGGATCTGTGAAGGATCTACTTCCAGAAAAGTTTGCGCTGGTGCCAATCAACGCATTTCCGCAAGCCGAGATCAACCGGAGACAGCAGTCATGGTTAGGAACTCGCACGGCCAAAGTTTCTTCTTTGCCGAGAAGTTCTTTAGGAATCAGCTTGTTTGTAACAGGTAGCACCAAAGTCACTTGACCTGGCCAAAACTTTCTTGCTCTGGAATGAGCTCGCTCGTCCATCTCAACGAACTTCGAGACCTCTTCCACACCTGAAAACAAGACAGGCACCTTTTTTTCGAGATGTCTCTTCTTTATCTTGTAAAGTCGCGCTATGCCTTTTCTGGATGTCGGAACCGTGCCTACGCCAAATACGGTGTCTGTAGGAAACACAGCGATCTTTCCTGATTTGACTTCGTTCCCCAGACGATCGAAATCACTGATGCAGTTACTTTCGATCATTGAAAAATTCTGTGCGTTCGTGGTCTTTCAATCTTACTTTGGGCCGCGCATGAAGGAAAATGTTTATCAGACCGCGCCGAAAGTTCAAGCGCGCTTCGGGTGACAACTATGTCGGAAGAAGATGATGAACTAGAAGAAGAATATGATGACGATTTCGACGAAAGCTGGGAAGAAGATTTTGACGACGAGAACGAATAGATCCGCAGCAGCTTTGATTGAAAACTAGTCTTTTTCATGTATTCGATTTAACTCCTGCGACCATCTTCTAAAAATTTGGACCGGTTGCAATTTGAGATATCTAATCATAAATACAAAGAACTATCTGAAAGCTATGGGAGATAGGCTCGATCTCCTGTGTTCTTTCATAGAGAAGGGTCATGCGAATCGAGTAAGGATTCTGGTCGCGGTTCCTGCGTTTGACCTAAGGAACCTCTATTCCAAGTTCGGTGTAAAACTTCTAACACAACATTTGGACGATGTTGCCGTTGGTTCTACGACTGGCTGGCTCGTTCCGGAAGTCGCACATCTCAGCGGCGCCACAGGATCGATATTGAATCATAGCGAGCACCGTATCAGTTTGGGGAGCATTTCAATACTCATTAGTCGGTTGCGCGAGCTACGGATGACCTCTGTTGTCTGCGCGAGGAGCGTAGCTGAAGTTACGAAAATCGCACCATTGGTCCCGGATTTTATTGCGATAGAACCACCAGAGCTCATAGGCACGGGGAGATCTGTCTCGAAATACTCTCCTACAGTAATTTCAAGATCGGCAACTGCCATGAAGAATGCACTGCCGCGGAATGCGAAGACCAAACTGCTCTGTGGAGCAGGAATCATAAGCGGTGAAGACGTAACAAAAGCGATCGCCCTTGGTTCTGACGGAGTGCTTGTCGCAAGTGGTGTTGTTCTGGCAAAAAATGTGAAAATTGCTCTAGCTGACTTGTTGAGTGGGTTTAACAATTGAATCAAGCTTTGCAGATCTGAACGCCTGCTTAATACAAGTCCATGAAGATATAAATCAGGAAAAGACGAAGTGAAACCTGATGGCAATCAGGAGTACTCTTGCTGCGTTCGTCAAAGCAGGCGGCGGAGTCGAATTGCGTGATTTCGACCTTCCGGTCCTGGAAAATGGAGCCGTTTTGGTCAAAATGATGGCCTCGGGAGTCTGCGGAACTGATCTCGAAAAGCTTAGCGGCAAGGGAATAACTTCCTCGATACTGGGTCACGAGGTCTCAGGAGTCGTTTTGGAAAGTGCGGCTGACGAGTTCAAGGTAGGCGATTATGTCGTGCCGCACCATCACGTAGCATGTAATGATTGTGAGTTGTGTCGGGTTGGCGCAGGTACGATGTGCAAAGGGTTCAAGACAAGCAATTTCGTTCCTGGTGGGTTTGCAACGCAATTCGTCGTTCCAAAATACAACGTGGAACACGGTGGGTTGCACAGGATGAGTAGGAATATCTCGTTCGAAGAAGCTTCGTTGGCAGAGCCTTTGGGCTGTTGCATAAGAGGATTAGATCATGCAGGCGTCTTCTCAAAGCGACTTAGCAACGTGATTGTTGTCGGCTCTGGACCTATAGGTCTTCTTCATATGGAACTGATCAACTCAATTCTGCCTGACACCAAGATTTGCGCTGTAGACGTTCTTGGAAGCAGATTAGATTTTGCCGAGAAAAATGAGGGTGCAATTCCAATCGATGCCAACAAATCTTCCAACGGGAGTTTTTCAGTTGACGCTCTGAAACATACAGATGGGTTAGGTTTTGACATGGTCTTGGTCGCAACTGGAAGCAAGAG
>DAHVAI010000414.1 GCA_027314685.1 Nitrososphaerota archaeon
ACCAACAGTGGTGGAATGCCTGTACCTTCGCGGTCGGCCTCCGACGTAACTTCCCGAAGGTACTGGAACCTCTCATCCTTGTTCTGGATGACTCGTTTCCATATGTCAGACCCTATAGGAATTGTCCCACTAATCTTGAGCTTCTCAGCAATATCTACTTCACACAAAAGGACGTTTGGTATCCGTAGTCGCACCGCTGCAGGCTGGTCGTCAGAGCGGCCGTTGAAGTCCTGAGCTAAATCGCAGTCCTGCGTAAGAACGACAGCGTAGGGATGAATTTTCCTTTCGGCGTCTAACGGTTTTTCTACGCCTTGCTCACTGAGAGGGAAAATATATTGATCAACGGACGAAAGAATTTCGCCTTGACGAAGTGGACCGGGTAAATCGGATATGGCATACGTCGGCCCTTCTCCAGGCAAGGTTCACTCCTCACTGTAAGAGAACGGATCCCTCTCATAGCTCACAACGACTGGATTGATAGCAACAGACCTTGGTTCGGCGATTGCAGGCGTGCGCCAGTTCGCCAAGGAGCAATAGTATTCCCGAATGTCTGAAGCCTTTTCTAGCATCTCCTCAACACCTGATGCAGGAGTGAGGTCCACTAGAAAGTGGCATGCCATTCTTAGCAAGCTGGTTTCAATCTTGTTTGGACTTAAAGGATCCCAGACTTGGAAAAAATGTCCGCTGCGGATTGCTTCGTCTTCATATTTATAACCCAATAACGTTGAATCACCATTAGAGACTTGAAACGTTTGGAAACATGGAACGACGATGTGGTTATCCGCGGCAGGTACTTGTGAGAACCATCCTTCGGGTTGGTCCTTAGACAACTCAAAGGGAGATTGGATCAAGGCTGTTGTAAAGCCGGTCGGTGATGCAAAGTCTAAAGAGGCTCCCGGAGTGCTTATTGAGCTGATCGAGTCTAGAGAGGACATCTTTCAGTTCCACCTTATCTGTCGAATTGAAATTATTGTCAATTGAATAAACCGATTCTTTGGTCAATTGGTTGGTAGCCATCCCATGCTGAACGACAATGCGATCCAACCCTTCTTTGAACTCAAACCGATGTAAGTCTGAGACGAACTCACCCTCCGATAACCCCTCACAGCCGAGTTCTGCTGCAATGAATGGCTTCAGCAGTTCCTTCCAACCTACACCGTTCAACCCGAGTTTGGCCCTTTCAATAGCATTCTGGTAGCGCAACCCAACCATCGTCGCAAAGGGGGGCTGTATATCTGATTGAACGGTTCAAGCAAAAACTCCAGCTTTTCGCGGAATTCTTCCCACCTCCGGTAAACCTGGCACGTCATAGTAACGGATTCTTGTGAGAGTTGAACGATCCAATTATTGTCGCCGCTCAGAAATCGATGCGCCCGTTCAAAGCT
>DAHVAI010000417.1 GCA_027314685.1 Nitrososphaerota archaeon
GACGTAATTCCAGGCTGGCCACGAATCGCTTATCACGGTTCCCTGATAGTCGCTTCCCATAATCTTGAGAGGAACGTCACGCCCTCTTGAGTTTGCTATCTCGTAGACAACCGACCACTTGCCTACGAACGTCCACAGCCAGTGGGTCTTTCCCTTAATACTCCAGCTTGTTTCGTCTCCGTGCAAGCTAGTTTCCTTTTTGATAGCGGAAATGAGTTGATTGTAGAGAGGACCGAAAGCCTCTGCAACCTTCGATACAGAGTGTTCTATCGTTGCCTCCTCTTCACCATGTACTCCGTGACAACGACTCTTGCAGGGACGATATCTTCGACTAGTCTAGTGTAAGCATCAGTAGGATTATGGGAAAGATATCCGCCACACTTGGGACAGCTCGACTGGTCAAGCTCGACTCTTGCATCTATGCGCAGAGGCTTCTTCCTATTCTTGCCCGCATGTCCATCTTTCCTACCTGATTTTGCGTTCTTGTTCCGTTTCTTCTTCTGAATTGATGATGAGTCAGCCTTCACGCCTATGCTTCTTGCAACAACGGCTGACACAGTCGCCTTCAACGAGGTGAGCACTTCGCGCAGTTGCCTATTCTCCTCATCGAGGTGTTCGTTATCCTCTTTGAGCTTGCGGTCTTCTTCTTTGAGCTTAGCATTCTCACCTTCGAGCTCTCTGGGAGTTGCCAAAAACTAACGGTACAAGGATAAGAGAGAACTAGGCCAAAGGCCTTTCGGCCCACGACTTCAGAAAGCTAAATGGTTACCGGTTATCTTATTGTTATGAAAGTTTCAAAACTTCGAGTTTGGCCTTGTATTTATCTCATAACTGAATTTCTGAATTTCCCTAAGATTTGAGAGTGGTTTCATCGATGCTTTTTTTAGCCCTATCAGTTGGAGTCTTGCCGGGCTATGAAACAAGGGTGGTGGCTCGTCGCAGGAGTCTTGATTCTGGTTGTGGTGGGACTCACCACTTCTACGAGTGCTGCTGCTTACCCTTTAGAGATATCCTCCGCAAATGCAGCGCTTGCTTCTGCTTTTATTTCCGTTCACAATGCAGAGTTAAGAGGAGCAAATGTTACCTCACTCGTTAGCCAGCTTAACTCTGTTGTAGGGCTGATTCAGACTGCAGCAAGTTTGAACTCCACAAATCCTTCGCAGGCTACCAAAGATCTAGAGAACGCGACTCAGATCGCGCAAAGGATTACCTCTGAATCCGTCGCTGCTGGAAGAGCTGGAGCTTTTGAAAATAATATCCGGGTGTCTGAATCGGTTGTCTCGGTTGTCGCCATAGTGGTTGCGTCTGCTGTAGTCTACATCTTCGGGGGCCGTGTCTACAGGAGGCTTTGGTTTCTCATTTACAAGAACTACGTGGTGAAACCAGCTGACGAATAAGCAGATTGCAGTCATCGCTTTAGCCACGATCGACCTGCTTGCGATATTCGTGGTTATTCAACCAATCATCCCTAGCGTCGGTGAAGCTTATTCGAGCATCGGCATCTTGGGTCCGAATCAGACAATATCTGGGTATCCTACCCATTTGACTGTGGGACAGACATTCCTGCTTTTCGGCTACGTTAATGATCATGAGGGATATGCTGACTATTACACCGTACTTGTGTTGCTCGGTACCAGTGCGTCAGTTGTTACAAACACGACTGCGGCTAATGCTCCCATCATAGGAAACTATTCCAGCGTCCTAATGAATAATGAGACTTGGATATTCCCAGTAAGCACTTCTATCAATCAGACTGGAACAAACCTGAAACTTGTTTTCGAGCTATGGCTCTTCAATTCTACTAGCTTGCAGTTTCAATACACTGGACTGTTCGATCAGCTCTATCTCAACGTGACAAGAACTTGAAAAAGCAAGAAGAGGCTAGGATACCCTCTCAGTTTGCGCTGAAAGTGCTGAATGAATGTCGAAAGGATATTCCGAGCATTTCCTCTCTAGTCGAAAGAATCACAAGTGAAACCGGGACTAACAAAGATCGAGTAGTGTCCGCTATCATCGAACTGCAAGAAAAGGGATTGGCTACTCTGGGTGAGAAGAACGGGCATCAGGACTTCAAGTCATACATGCTTTCGCCGCTGTCACTCTGGTATTGGGAGGGGTGTGGACTAGTTGTCTTTTCTCTTGTCATGACGGCTGTTACCTCTGGCATTTGGGTTTACCTTAGATACATACTCGGTGGATTGCTTGTGCTTTACCTTCCGGGTTACTCGCTCATTGGTTTCTTGTACTACAAGAAAAAGGATCTTGATGAGTTGACTAGGGTTGCGTTGTCGCTCGGCTTGAGTCTGGCGATAGTTTCACTTATCGGATTAGCTCTGAACTACACTCCAGCTGGCTTGACTCTTACCCAGATTGCTGCGTCCCTTGCACTTTTTGTCTTGATTATGATAACGCTCACACTGTGGCGCAAGTACTCCCTTTACAGATTTGAAATTGCCCAAAAAGAGTTACTTTAATTCAATGAATGATGATATCTTTTTCATAGTTCTCGGATGCAAGCACCAAACACGAAGCCGAGGTAAGTATCAATGCTATTGATTAAACATTGGATAGAAATGGTGTTCGATGTCGATATTCTGTTGTACCTTCAAGTGTAACTGACCGGCTTGTTCCGCTCTGAGACCTCTCCACAGATTAGACTTCTCTGATTGTCATATAATAGCCGCGGACTTCTGTTATCGGAAATTTGAATGTGATCGTAGTTCAGCTTTGGTTCCTCTATACGTTCCGTTTCCACACTAACTCCATTTCAGGAAATTCAGACAGACAAAAATGGTGCAGATATTGCAATGTTTCGGTTTGGCATCATGTCAGCCTGAGCTTGCCCAGGCAACTATTCCGACCATTGTTCAATTCATTCAGAGATCTTATTGAGCCATCCAAGTCGCGGCCTCGTTGATTTAGCCTCCGATGGTAATCGAACCGGCAAATTCGAACAAGATGAGCGACCAACTCCAGAACATGCCCAAGAGTCGAAGATTCCGTGACTCGAGCCCCCATTCAATGTGGTCTTGGAACTTCGCCAAACTTCGCAAGAGACTTATTGGCGTACCCTCAGGTAACGAACGCATTGGAGTAAGGAAATACTCTGGATTGAATAAGAGGGTGTGGAGGAATTTTTCCGTATATTGGTGCTCCCAGACTCCGCGTTTGCCACATACATACTACCAGATATAAATGTCAGATCGTTTGACAAAGTCCAACTGTAGGTTCCTGCGGTAATGTCCGAAACTATGATGCTAGTTCCTACAGTAGACTTTTCTCCTATTCCCTTAAGTGTCTCAGACCACGTGGTTCCAGAAAGCTGTACTCATTTACTATAAGAGACACGTTCTGATCTCGAAGCGACGCTGTGGAGCTTGACATAATTGCGGGGCCAATCGCTTTCGAATAGACCTGAACAAGACGATTGTTCTCAACTTCAGATTCAACCATATCAGTCCAAAACAATCATTTTTGGAAGTAATAAGCATAGAGGACATTCGAACTGTAAACTATATCGGTATCTCCGTTAAGCGTTAGAACTATACCTGAGACTATGCTCGAATTATAGTAAGAATTAACATCACCCCATAAGCCGTTTTGGATATTCGATGTCGGAACAACCATGTAATTCAGTTGTGATTTGAGAGTCGATGTCAGATTCAAAATTCCGCCATCAGCATAGTACCGCGTGTATCCTCCTAGTGTGGTGGGTATGACGAGTGGGAGATTTGAGATCGGATATTGTGATAAATCTCGAAAAATAAGCGAAGTCATCCCGACAGAACTTCCTATAAGATATCTGTTGTTGCTTCCGTTATTCGTTACAAAGTCAAGGAATTCTGACGAACCGATACTCTGCTGAGTCGAGAAAGAGCCTTCGGAACTATTCACAATAAGGAGCATTGTTGAAAATGTGGAGTTCAAGACAACCAAGAACATGAGAATAACTATACACAAAGATCCGACTGTACTGAGACGCTTCCTACCTAGATCAACACCTATCGAAAACAGGCTAAGGACTAGCAGTAACTGCAATATCCAAGTATACTGGAATCCCAGGTTTATTCCCCCGTAGAACGCAAAATACGAAAGTGAGTAAGCTAAAGAACTGCCAATGATAATTGTAAATAAAAAGAAAACCTTCTTCGATCGATTTATGGCTCTTCTTGTTCCCTTGTGAACAAGATATAATATTGAAACTAACGTGACAAGAGCAAACATCATATCAGCGTATGATTTGGAGAGCAAAGACTCGTACACGAGGACTTTTGAATGCGGAACGAATTGAGAATTTAGAAAAGAAATCTGGGATATCCCTCCGGACAAATACGAAACAAATCTTTGCTCTACATTAAATTGGTTCAGATTACTGAATGTTGTGAAATAAAATGCTTGCAGCGACTCCAACACGCTCAAACAGATCGTCAGATAAGAAATTTCGATGATTTGTTTTCTATTATTGGCACCAAGCCGATTTGATGCAACGAGCACTGCAAGATAGACCAGAAGACCACCGGTTATGAACACTGGCTCGCTATAATGAATAATCAGCATCCCCATGAACAAGAGAATCATAATTGAGGTATATGCCTTGACTTTGCCTTCATTTACTCCCTTGATTAGGAGGAAGAGAAAAAGTACGTACAAAGACAAGTTTTCCGCATGGAACTCTAGGCCGTAGAATCTTCCAACAAGTTCGGCGACCACCTCCGAATAGACGCTCAGACAGGAAATTGCGATGAAAACTGGCAAATACTTTGAGTTCTTTTGAATCATTTTCCAAACTAATTTGTTGATCAGATATGATCCGAGAATTACTATCGCGTATGGTATGGGAAGATACGACAAACTAACAATAGGCGCATTTGTCATCAAATGCAAGGAAGCAAGAAGCAAGCCCGAGCCAGGGAAATCCGGAAGGAAGGTAGCAACATTTTGCTGCCATGTCCAACCACCTATGAAAATCTGCGCAGCGTTTTGCACGTAAGCGTACGATCTATCGTAAGAGCCAAAGTGCGTGATGAGCTGCGCCATCATGATTGTCGTGGAATCGAAAGGATCTATCTGAAACCGAAGTACACCGTAGGTATATACCACGGGAAGGGTAACGGCTATGCAGATTGTTAAGATCCCAAGCTGTTTTAGGTTCATATCTTTCAAGCCGTGATATACTGTATTAACTAGCCACCTTTTCGCGATGTTATCATTGTTTCCCTGCAACAGTAAAAGAAACGTCGATTCTATTTGTGCTCTCTTTGCTCAACTAAAGAAATGATGTCTTTCTTGAATAATTCGTAATCGAAATCCCTTGATCTCTCTTGAGAAATCTTACCAAGCTCTTCCAAATTTTCCTTTTGTATCTTCCGGAGTATCGCCTCAAGTTCTTCCTGAGTCCTAAATCCGAAACCAAAATGTCCTGAATCTATAATATCTGTCCATGCTCCGCTTGGCTCCCTGACTATGGCCACAGCACCTCCTCGCATGGCCTCGACAACAGATATGCCGAAATGTTCAAAGGGTGTAGGGTGAATGTAAATGGAAGCTCTTGAAAGAATTGCATTCTTCGCCTCTTCCGTGACATTCGGAACCAAGTGAATGTTATCGTGGCTAACTCGTTTTGCGTCATTCAAGAGAGCTCGATAGTATTGAAGGCTTTCCGGTCTCCTTAGATTTAAACCTCCAATGATATAGAACTTTATCTCGGGAACATTACTGGCGGCCTGTATTATTGAATATAGCCCTTTCTCCGGTGAAAATCTTGAAATCGTAACTGATATCAATTCTTTGTTGTTCTTGTAATGGGGCTCTGGCTGGCAAACCAAAGGTGGATGAAGAACTAAGGCTTCTCTTCGGTATAATTGCCGTATCAAGTCAGCCGTAAATTTACTGTTTGTCACCAATAATTTAGCGCTAGACAAATTCATCCCAATCCTGTAGAAGATAACTTTGAATGGGAGGAAGTACATTTTCCATAGGCTTTTGTTAATGTACTTGGGATCCGTCACACTAATCGAACTCGGGATGTTGAAGTAGACTGCTGGACCGTTGGGATAATGAAGATAACATATATCAGCAACAACTGGCAGGTAGTTGGCCTTCATGTTTACTGTAACATCATATTCTTGAGCTAAAGATCTCATCTTCAATCTGACAAGAATGGTATCTATGAAAATTTCGTAGATACTATTTGTTCTGCGCCTTTTGATTACGATCTCTCGTACTTCACTCAACAAGTTGAATCTTTGTAACCTGTTTTCGTTTTCTCTGAATCGCGTCTTATCTAAACATAAAAGTGTAACTTCATGTTTTGCTTCAACCAGAGCTTGAATGGCGGCTAAACAAACAATCTCCGCCCCTCCAAAGCCGTTGAGTGAGGGAAAAATGACCAATATTCTCATGATTGACCATGTTGTTGGAAAAGTTGAACTTGGAAACTTTCCGA
>DAHVAI010000418.1 GCA_027314685.1 Nitrososphaerota archaeon
CAAATGTTGGTTTGCCGCATCAGAGTCAACAGTTGTGAAACTGAACGATGCGGGCGTGAAACATCATTTCATACCAAAACACGTATTCGAAAATGGCGGAATCGACACGAATCTGGTATGCGACAACATACAGAATGAGAAGGCCTAAGCGTCTGTCACAAGTTCTATCCATATGCCGTTTGGGTCTTTGATGAAAGCTATCTTTTTGGTTGATCCCTTCAGAGAATAGGGCTCTTTAGCAATCTCTACACCCTTTGTTCTTAGCTCTTCCACCGTCGATGGAACATCTTTCACCGCCAAAGCAATGTGGTCAAGCTGATCTCCATCGATCCAATCTTTCTTGTCGTGCCAGTAAGTCAGCTCTAGAGCTAGCGCATCTCTGTTTTCACCACGAACAAAAGCAATTTCGGCATTGTTTTCGGGAATTTGGCGGCGGCTCGATAATTCGAGTCCCAATTTGTTGCAATAGAAGTTGATGGATTCATCCATATTTTTCACGGTTATAGATGCATGTGCGATCTTCATGTTTTCACAGATCTGAAACCAACCGGGCAAATTAAATTATTGCGGGTTAGAGTCCTGTCGTCAAATCCATTGCGATTTTCGCAGTATCTTGTTCCGAGAAGTTGCTGCAAGCGTTAAGTTTTAATCGGTATTCGAAGTGAACAATTTCTGAGAATTTCAGAAAAAATGTCCGAGCTACGAGTTGGAATAATTGGCGCATCTGGCTACGTTGGTGGAGAGATACTCCGTATACTTGTTAATCATCCAAGCGTGAAGGTGACTGTCGCAACTTCAAAGCAGTACGAGGGCGAGCAGGTCTATAGAGTTCACGCTAACCTGCGTTCCTTCACCGACTTGACTTTCACAGCCCCCAAGTTAGACTTAGTGACTTCGAAATGCGACTTTGTGTTTACGGCGGTTCCGCACGGGTCGGCGGTGAAGGTAGTTCCTGACATCATGAAGACTGGCCTCAAAGTCGTAGATATGAGCGCGGATTTCAGGTTGAGAGATCCTCAGGCATACGAGCATTGGTATAACTATCACCATCCATACCCTGAGATGCTGCAGTCGACACCTCTGGGAATTCCTGAAATTTATGCAAACGAAATCAGAACGGCAAAATTGGTATCAAATCCGGGATGCATGGCAGTAACAAGCATTCTAGCCTTAACCCCTATAGTAAAGGCAGGCCTGATAGATACATCGCACATAGTGGTTGACTCTAAGATTGGAAGTTCAGGAGGGGGTACAAAGCCCACCATGACGACTCATCATGCTGAGAGATACGGCGTGATAAGACCCTACAAGCCGGTTGACCACAGGCACACAGCTGAGATCGAGCAGGAAGTGTCCAAGGTAGCTGGAACACCGATCAAAATCTCGATGACACCTCATGCAATAAACATGGTCAGGGGAATACTCTGCACAATTCACTCATTTGGAACCCAGAAACTTGAGACGCCTATGGTTTGGAAAGCTTACAGGGAGTTCTACAAAAATACACGTTTCATCAGGTATGTCAAGGACAAGAAAGGTCTTGCAAGATATCCAGATCCGAAAATTCTCTCGGGATCTAATTTCTGCGACATAGGATTTGAAATAGACGAAAGACTGAACAGACTATTGCTTCTTTCTGCTACCGACAATCTGATGAAAGGAGCTGCAGGGAATGGTGTGCAGTGCATGAACTTGATGAACGGTTTTGACGAGACTGCAGGGTTGATGTTCCCGGGGTTACATCCAGTGTGACAACGATCGTTTGCAAGATTGGAGGCAGCGTCATCGATGGAGTGAATCCAACCATAGTTGACGACATCAAGAAACTGAGATCTGAAGGCAACTGGTTGGTATTAGTTCACGGCGGCGGTGACCAAGTAACTTCTATCGCTGAGAAAATGGGCAAAAAGCAACAATTTGTAACTTCACCAGAAGGTATCAAGAGTCGTTATACTGACAAAGAAACAGCTGAAATATTTACTATGGTGATGTCGGGCCTGCTCGCAAAGCAGATTACGAAGACGCTCCAGAAAAGTGGAATCAACGCTGTTAGCCTCACGGGAATCGACGGAAAACTTCTGAGAGCTGCACGAAAAAAGAAACTCATTATCGTCGATGATCGAAACAGGAAGGTTGCAATCGATGGAGGCTATACAGGAAAGATAAGCGATGTAAATACTGCTCTCTTGGACACTCTGCTAACAGGAGGCTATGTTCCTGTCATCTCACCAGTAGCTATGAGCGAAGAATACGATCTTTTGAATGTGGATGGAGATAGAGCATGTTCAAGTGTGTCCAGCGCCCTAAAATCAGACAGCACTGTTTTCTTGACAGATACTGAAGGCGTGATTCTTGATGGTAAGGTTGTCAGCAGATTGAGAGTGAAGGAAGCAAGAGAACAGATTCCGAGAATTGGTCCTGGTATGAACCAAAAAGTTATGGCGGCGATTGAGGCTGTCGAAATGGGGTCTCAGAGATCGATAATAGCTTCTGGATTGAAGGAGCATCCTATGGCTAACGCGCTATCTAATGGTGGAACCGTGATAACGAATTGATAGAAGATCAGTTTCTCATACCTCTGTATCAGAAATTTCCACTGAAAATAGTGCGAGGAAATGGCGCGTTGGTCTATGATGAACAAGGCAAGGAGTACATAGACCTTGCTGGTGGATACGGAGTCGCAATAGTTGGACATGCGAATCCTAGAGTCACCAAAGCAATAACAGAACAAGCTGCGAAGCTCATTATCTGTCACGGATCATTCTACAACGACACGCGCGAGAAATATTTGGAATTGCTGACAAAGAGTCTTCCAAATGGTCTTGCTAGAGTATTCTTTTGCAACAGCGGCGCAGAGGCAAACGAAGCTGCGATAAAATTTGCAAGGAAAACAACAGGCCGTCAAGACATTGTTGCCTTTACGGGTAGTTTTCACGGAAAGACCATGGGAGCACTTTCAGCAACCTGGAATCAGAAGTACAGGAAATCGTTCGAGCCACTAATACAGACTGTCAAATTCTGTCAATACGGCAATTTGGAGAAGGCGCGAGAGATGATCGACGAAAGAGTAGCTGCCGTCATAGTCGAGCCGATTCAGGGAGAGGGAGGAATTCACGTTTCTCCGGAGGGTTTCCTTGCTGGTTTAAGACACCTTACGAGGGAAAAAGGTGTATTGCTTGTGTTCGACGAAGTGCAGTCTGGTTTCGGAAGAACTGGCAAGCTCTGGGCAGCTCAGAACTGGAACGTCTCGCCGGATATCATGACGGCAGCAAAGGGAATAGCGGGTGGTGTACCTTTCGCTTTTACAGCCGTCACTGAAGCTGTTTCAAGTGCTTTGAAACCTGGGGATCATTCCAGCACTTTCGGTGGAAATCCATTAGCATGTGCCGCCGCGAAGGCCGCGCTAGAATTTCTGCAGGAAGAGAAGATTATGAACAAGGCCGAGAGCGACGGTGAGTACTTCAAGTCTCGATTGGAAGATCTGAAAATCAAACATCCTACAATCATTAGAGAGGTGCGGGGAAGAGGACTGATGTTGGCAGCGGAGCTCAAAATACCCGTGAAAGATGTCATTATGAAGGGCTTCTCGCATGGATTGATACTGCTTTACGCTGGGCTAAACATACTCCGGTTCCTGCCACCTCTCGTGATCACCAGAGACCAGATCGGCAAAACAATCGAGGAACTGGATGGGATTCTACTGGAAGTTGAGAGCCAATCTCCTCGGAAATCATTGGAGAGCGTTGCATTGGAATGATCAAATCGATAGATCAGATAGACGAAAGAATAATTTCTATTCTACGCGAGGATAGCAGAACTTCCTTCGTAGAGATTGCCAAGGAGGTCAACTTGTCAGAGGCTGCGATACGGAGAAGAGTCGCGAACTTGATCAAAATCGGAATAATCTCGAAGTTTACAATCGAGACTAACATTGGACCTCAGGCGAACGCGATCAGCTTGCTTTCTGTTAATCCAGGATATCCAACCTCTGAAATCTCCGCAAAACTACGAAAAATGAGTGGTATAGATTCAATCTTCGAAATCACAGGCGAATATGACATAGCAGTGATCGTTTCGGGTTCGAACATAGCTGAGATAAACGGTACAATCGACGAAATTCGAAAACTGACGGGCATAGATGATACGAATACCGTCGTTGTACTCAAGGTTATACGTTGATATCGCAACAATAGCTGTTATAATCGCAATATTGATACGCTTATCGTAATATCGTGACAAATGAATTGACTGCAAGCTCTATTCATTATGAACTAGATTCAGAAGCAAATCAATACGCTAATGTGTTGAACTCACAAGAAAATTTGAACCGAGCTCGAGAGGCGAAGATACTAGATTCCACTTTGCGAGAAGGTGAGCAGAGCGTTGGAATTTCCTTCACCAAGAGGCAGCGACTCCAGATTGCATGGATGCTCGATTATTTCGGCGTTGACTATATCGAAATTAGTCCTGTGATATCTGAGACTCATAAAGAATCTCTGATTGAGATGAAAAAGGCTGGCTTCTCGGCTCAGATTGTTTCTCATGGACGCGCCTTAATTGAGGACATTGATGTCAGCAGAGCTTGCGATGTCGAATGGGTGGCTATGTATCATTCAATATCTGACGTTCATCTGAAATATAAGCTTCATATTTCAAGAGAGGAAGCACTCGACAGGTCAATTAGGGCAATTGACTATGCCAAGAGCCATGGGTTGAAGCTTAGATTCACCTTGGAAGATGCGAGCCGAACAAATCCAGATTATTTTAGACATTTCTTATCCGAGGTAGCAAGAGCGGGGGCAGACAGAATAAGCATACCTGACACTGTTGGCGTCATGCTTCCAGTTGGAATGCGAAAGCTAGTGGAAAGCGCACGTGGTGTGACCGATAAACCACTTGACATGCATTGCCATAATGACTTGGGTCTCGCGCTTGCTAACTCACTTGCCGGCATGGAGGCTGGCGCAGATATGATTCACGTCACAATAAACGGGCTCGGGGAGCGTGTGGGGATCGCATCCCTCGCTGAAACTACAATGGCACTGCGTCTCCTCTACGGACAAAAACGCCAATTTCGTTATGAGATGCTTAGCGAACTATCAGACCTAATCGCGAGCTACACAAACGTTCTGGTACCTCCAAATTCACCTCTTGTTGGCAAGAACGCCTATACACACAAGGCTGGCACTCATTTGGCAGCTATTATTCAGAACCCGCAAGCTTACGAGCTTGTACCTCCAAAGGTGGTTGGAAATTCAAGACGCTTGGTATTCGGCGAATTATCTGGCAAGCACGGTGCTGCCTTCTTGATGAAAACACTCGGACTAGATCCAACACCGGAGATGAGCCAGAAGCTTGCACACGGGCTCAAGAATTTGAGAATCGGTGACCTATTTGAACTCGGATTGACCGACAAGCTTGAAGCTGAGGCTGTAACTGCTTCTGAAAGGGTCGGTACACCTGCCTCAAGATAGTGATAAAAATCAGGGAGCTCGAGTTTGGAAAAATGAATTGTCTGGAATGCACGGCTGAAATCAAGGTACCTGATGATGCAATCGATGGAGAAATACTTACCTGTCAAGATTGCGGGACTTCGTTTGAACTAGATATCTCGCAAGCAGGAGAGAAGAGTATCAAACAAGCCGAGACTGTGGGCGAAGACTGGGGCGAGTAGGGTAGTTCATGGTCCATAGGATGTCCATGGTCTACGATCTTGTTAGACTAGAAGAAAAGGCGATCATTCAAGCAGCCAAAAAGCGAAACGATGTCGAACTGTTAGCTTACGATTCGAAGGATCTGTATTTCGATCTTTCAGATCTAACGAAGCCTGAGGAGACCTTCGGTCGTGTAGCGTTGCAAAGATGCGCTTCTTATTTTCGAAATCTCCATCTAACTGCGGTTCTTGAGAGGAAAGGCATCAGAGTAGTCAACGACCTCAATTCTGCGCTTATGTCAGGAAACAAATTGTTCATGACTTTGTCTCTGGTAAAAGCTGGAGTTCCCACGCCGCACACGAAAGTTGCCTTCACTCAAGAATCTGCTCTCAAGGCTCTAGATGAAATTGGTTACCCTGCGGTTTTGAAGCCAACAGTGGGAAGCTGGGGTAGGCTGGTTGCACTCTTGAATGACAAAGAAGCTGCAAGGAGTGTGATAGAAGATAGAGAGGAGATGTTTCCCTTATATCACACGTATTACATTCAGAAGAAGATAAACCGGCCGCCTCGCGATATTAGGGCGGTAGTAGTCGGAGATCGCACAGTCGCAGCTATCTATCGCATTTCTACAACAGATGATTGGCGCACGAATACCGCTAGAGGAGGCAGGTCGGAAAGTCTAAAGATTACGAACGAGCTTGACAATCTCTGTGTCAAAGCTTCAAAACCTTTTGGCCGAGGTATCTACGGGGTTGATCTCATGGAATCTGAAGATGGTCTTTTGGTGCATGAGGTAAACAACACGACCGAGTTCAAGAATGTGATGGCTCAGAGCGGCGTTGACATACCGAGCATCATAATCGAATACTTGATCGAAGCATCCAGGAATTAGATGCCGACGTGGATAATTCAAAAACGCCTAATCAATCTAGAGAAATTCAGAGGACTGGTCTTGTTAGATCTGCTATTGCGACATATTCTCCTTCAGGACAAGAAAGCAATATCGCAAGACTGATTCACGACGAACTTGCATCGAAGGGATTCACTCCCAGAATTGACTCTGCGGGAAATGTGGTCTGCGAACATGGTGAGGGTGATGCCTCGATACTCCTTTGCGGCCACATGGACACTGTTCCCGGAGAGCTCGAAGTGAAACTGGAAACAGGAGTTATATTTGGAAGAGGAGCATGTGACGCCAAAGGAGCATTGCTAAGTCTATTGTTCGCATTCGAAGACTTGGCTGCAACAAAGATTGGAATGAGGCTTGTCTTCGCAGGCGTTACGGGCGAGGAACAAACTAGCGTTGGTCTCAACGAGCTAATCAAGAACAATGTCAGGTGTGATTATGCAATATTTGGCGAACCTGGTGGTTTCTCGAAGATTACAATAGGGTACAGAGGTCATTTGACTATTAGACTGGACGTGGAAACTCCTGAAGTACACGCTAGCGCCCCGAAGCTAACGACAAACTCTGCAGAACTGATGTTCAAGATATACGCAGACCTCAAGAGAAAACTGGACGCTGTTGACAGCACTTCGACTGAGAAGATTTCTGCGTCATTGACCCAAATTAGTTCTGGATCCGCCCACAACGTAATACCTGGAAGGACAACTGCAACAATTGATGTAAGAACACCGGTTGGCTACTCGAACGAACGGGCTCTTGTCAGGGTCAGAGAAGTGATAGACTTGGAATCGAGAGCGCATCCAGAAGCCAAGATTTCACTTCTCTTGTCAGACTCGACTGATTCATACAGAGTCAAACTCGATTCTCCGCTTGTTAGGGCTATTTCGAGATCTATTCTGAGGACCGGAGAGAAGCCTAACATGGTAATAAAGTCAGGTACTGGCGACATGAACACGTATGCCCTCACATTCGACATAGATGCTGTCACTTATGGCCCAGGAGATGCGAAACTTTCACATACTTCGGATGAACATGTCAGCGTTAACGAGATATTCAGGTGCGCTTCAATTCTGGAAAGCGCGACCAAAGAATTGCTAGAAATGAAGAGTAAAAATAGAGTAAGATAGCTATGGCTGGAAAAACGTTAGCAGAAAAAATCATAGGATCACACACTGGTACAGGCTCTGCATCGGCGGGTGAGGTTGTCATAGTGAAGGTGGATTATACCTTCAGTCACGATGCGGCCGGACCGCTACTGATTAACCAAGTAAACAAACTAAAAGCAGGTTCGATGGATACTGCGAAAGATAGAACGATTTTCTTCATCGACCACGCAGTTCCTAGTCCTACCAAAGAACTCGCGAACGATCAGGCGACTGTCAGAAACTATGCTATGAATAACGGAATGGTCCTTTCTGACGCTGGGAATGGCATTTGCCACCAGGTACTTGCCGAGGACTACTCAGCTCCGGGCGATGTGATTGTGGGGACAGACTCACATACTTGCACTTCAGGTGGCCTTTGTGCATTTGCAACGGGGATGGGAGCGACAGACATTGCTGTAGCTATGAAACTCAGAAAGACTTGGCTAAGAGTTCCTGAAACGATCAAGGTAACCTTGAATGGCCATTCACCACGCGGCGTTTATGCGAAGGACCTTATTCTGAAAGTCCTTTCCATGGTAGGCGCTGATGGTGCAACTTACAAGTCACTTGAATTTGCAGGTTCGGCAATCGATGAATTGGATGTCTACGGAAGACTAACTCTCACAAACATGTCTGTCGAAGCAGGTGCAAAAACAGGAATCATAGCTTCTGATCAAAGGACGCTCCAATATCTCAAAGATTTCAATAGGGAAGATCAGTGGAAGGAAATAAGAGCAGATGCTGACGCAAACTACGAATCTGAGCTGAACGTCGATGTAAGTAATCTGGAACCGCAGATAGCTATACCGAGTTCTCCTGACAACGTCAGACCTGTCTCAGAGGTGAAGAACGTCAAAGTGAATGAAGTGTTCATAGGGAGTTGTACCAATACCCGAATTGAGGATATGCGAACAGTAGCTAAGATCTTTCAGAACAGGCAAAAGGCGAAGGGCCTTAAGCTGGTTGTCACACCATCATCTCAAAAAGTGTATTTGCGTTGCGTCAAAGAAGGCATTGTTGAGACACTCATGAACGCAGGAGCCATTGTAACTCCCGCGGGTTGTGGCGTTTGCTTTGGTGCGCTTGGTGGGATACCTGCTGACAATGACATAATTTTCTCAAGCTCCAACAGAAATTTCCCAGGTAGAACCGGGAATCCAAAGGCCCAAACATACCTTGGATCGCCTGCTTCGGCTGCGGCTGCTGCCATTACAGGTTACGTCACCGATCCCAGGGAGTTCTTGTAGGTGTCAAAATTGTCAGGAAGAGCATGGAAATTCAGGGATAACATAAGCACTGATGAGATATCTCCTGGAAGATATGTGGGTCTGAGGTCTAATCTGCCTGAATTGGCAAAGCATACCCTTGAGGATGCCCGAAAGGAGTTTCCCATTGAAGTCAAGGAAGGAGACTTCGTCGTTGCAGGAAAGAATTTTGGAATGGGATCCAGTCGTGAACAGGCGCCTATTGTAATCAAAATGTGCGGAGTAAGAGCAGTCTTGGCACAATCGTTTGCCAGAATATTCTACAGAAACGCAATCAACATAGGGATGCCAGCTATTGTCTGTGACACCTCCAAGATTGACGAAGGCGATATTTTGGAACTGGATCTCTCAAACGCTAGAGTCAATGACAAGACAAAAGAGATTCAGCTTACATTCCCAAGGATGTCAAAGACTATGGAAGCAATTCTGAATGAAGGAGGCCTCCTTGCATATGTTGAGAAATACGGCGATTTGCTTCTAGCATGAGTCGCACCTATAAGATCGCCGTGCTCAATGGCGACGGAATCGGCCCAGAAGTAGTCGGTAGCGCAAGACTTGTTCTCTCGGCGGCAGCTGCTAAGAATTCACTTGAATTGGAATTGATTGATCTGCCGATAGGGTGGGCTGCCTACAAGGCTGTTGGAAGGACGTTCCCTCCGGAAACTCAGTCGCAGATGCGCGTATGCGATGGATGGATACTTGGACCGCTTGAATCGGGCAAATTTCCTAAAGATGATAAGGACTATCCCATGGCATCCGGAAAGATTCGCAGACAGTTCGACTTGTTCGCAAATATCCGACCCGTCAAGTCGCTTCTGAAAAGTTCAAAGAAAAATGTGGATCTTGTTATGGTCAGGGAGAACACTGAAGGATTCTATCCTGACAGAAATCTTCACAAGGGTTATGGTGAATTCTGGCCGAATGAGGACACAGTTCTATCGTTACGAGTGATCACAAGAAGTGCTTGCGAAAGAATAGCAAGGACTGCATTCGAGCTAGCAAGATCTAGGGCAAAGAAGAATCTCGTGACCGCAGTGCACAAATCGAACGTCTTGATAGAAGGTGACGGGCTTTTCCTTGAGGAAGTTGGAAAGATGTCCAAACGATTCACGGATGTAAGGCTCGATGACGGGCTTGTTGACTCTGTTGGAATGCAACTTGTTCTTAACCCGGAGAAATTCGACGTTTTAGTGACCACAAATCTATTCGGAGATATTCTTTCTGACATTTCTGCTGCTGAAGTTGGCGGATTAGGGCTGGCACCATCGCTAAACTCCGGGGATCGATACGCAATGGCGCAATCCGTTCATGGGGCGGCGCCTGATATAGCAGGTCGTGGAATTGCAAACCCGGTGGCTGAGATTCTGTCCACCTCGATGCTGTTAGGGTGGATGGCTTCTAAGCAGAACGATCCGTCTTTGAAGAAGACTGCTTTAACCATTGAAACCGCCGTGGGCGCTATTCTCTATAATGAAGATCCTGGTTCGTTGACTGTCGATTTGGGCGGCCATGCCTCAACTAAGGAATTTACGACGAATGTTCTCAATGTAATAGAGCATTTAGGCGCTTGAGATTGGCAAACTAAAGAAAGATATAGGTGATTCTGCCCTATATCGCAACACTCGGTCGACCTATTACGGCAAGCCAAGTCAATAACCGCCAAAAGGTTGCGATATGCCCTATGTGCAATAATGACATGACGTTCATACAAGCTTGCCATCTCAGATGTAACGTGTGCGGAACAGAACTCTCCTGCGAAGACAAGGGATGGTTCTGGGGTTAGATTCGACTAATTGTTGTATTTGAATCTTGAAACTTTGACTTGTTCTGGATTGCCGGGGAATTCATAAGAACCCCGGGGCTGAAACAATCTTAGCATCGAATTGTCAGCAGTTGTTCGCAAGTACTTCGGTACGAATGGCATTAGAGGGATACCAGGAAAGGAAATCAGTCTAGAATTCTTTGCAGAAATGGCACAGTCAATAGGAACATTCCTGGGGAATTCAAAACCTATCTTGGTTGGACATGATGTTAGAAACTCTTCTCCTGCCATAAGTAGAATTGCTGCATCTGGACTGCTCTCCGCTGGTAATGATGTTAGCACGGCCGGCCTTGCGCCAACTCCTGCACATCAGTTTGGGGTGAGAACTCTGGGATACGGAGGTGGGATTGTTGTTACAGCTTCGCATAATCCGCCAGAGTACAATGGGATTAAGTTCGTGGGTTCGGATGGAGTAGAAGTTGAACGCGAATCAGAAGCAGCAGTGGAAACAATCTACAGTGATAAAAGATACGCCAAGGCAGATTGGAAACTGGTTGGCAAACTAGGATCAGAAACGAGAATCCTCGAGAACTATATCACGGGCATAATGTGTCAGGTGAGTGTTCCAAGAATATCTGAACGAAAATTCACTGTCGTGCTTGATGTCGGCAATGGCGCCCAAGCTGTTGCAGCTCCATATCTCTGCGAACGACTAGGTTGCAAGGTCATTACGATAAACGGTCAACCTGATGGCAATTTCCCAGGAAGAGGGCCTGAACCTACTCCTGCGGTGCTGAGTGACCTTTCCGAAGCCGTAAGATCGTACGGAGCCGATTTTGGGGTCGCTTATGACGGCGATGGTGATAGGAGCCTGTTTTGCGATGAGAACGGTTTGATTTATTGGGGTGATCGCACCGGTTCGATGCTCATCGATCATCTTCTAGCAAAACTCCCCGGTAGTCAAGTTGCAACAACCGTG
>DAHVAI010000428.1 GCA_027314685.1 Nitrososphaerota archaeon
TGGCACTCGCTTCTGTCTACGTAGCATGCAAACAGCTAGGAATTGCAAGGTCGACGCGTGAAATTGAAGAGACGATGAAGGAGATTAGTGCCAAGAGCATACGTCGCTACTGCAACATCCTACTTAGGCAAGAGAATATGCGGTTCACAATGCAAGATGCTTCAGGTTTTGTCTCAAGGATAGCAGCCAAAGCTGGCCTGGATGTCAGAGTAGAAAGAAAGGCCATTAGTATCCTCTCACTTGTAAGATTAAATCCGGTAATGATGAGTAGGAAACCGATTTCACTCGCAGCCGCATCAATCTATGTTGCAGCAGAGTTTTGCGGAAAACCCACAACCCAACTTCGAATAGCTGCAGCATCAGACGTCACTCCAATCACTATCAGGAAAAGAAGCAATGAGATACTCGGTATCATCAAAGACTCACAGGAACAAGGCTGGGCTTCCATTGATACACCGTGTTGTGGCAAGAATGGACAATCCGAAAGTACGAATTCAAATTAGATGTTAGTTTTGGAGTTAATCCATTCGATTCTCCCATTGAAGGAGAGCAACTTGAAAACAACAGCCCTTGATGAGCGACGATGAGAGCAGCAATTCACCAGCCCATGTACTTCCCCTATCCTGGCTTCTTTCATAAATTAGCAATGTCTGACGTTTTTGTTATAATGGACGATGCGCAGTATGACAAACGATACACGAATCGCAATATAATCTTGGATCCTCACGGTCCGACCAGACTGACAGTTCCTATAAACAAGAAGCACAAATTTTCAGCTAACATGTTAGTCGAAGTTAATAATGAAATGCCCTGGGCAGAATATCATTGGAAAAAGGTGCATATGTGTTATGCAAATGCAAAATTCTTTCATCTCTACTCAGATTACTTCAAAGACTTGTACAAACGACAATGGGACCTGCTGTTTGAATTAGATTTCGAGACGGTGAAGAAAGTGATGGAATGGCTCAAAATACGCGTACCGATTATCAAAGAATCAGAAATTCACGTGCGAGGTGAGGGAACGCAGCGGCTGATCAATGTTTGCAAGGCAATTGGGGCAGACACTTATGTTTCTGGTAGAGGCGGCAAGAATTACTTGGATGAGCGACATTTCGAATCAAACAACATCAAGCTGGAATATCAGGCTTATAGCCCCGTTCCATATGCACAGCGCTTCACGCAGACGTTCATTCCTGATCTATCAATCATCGACATGATAGCGAACTTGGGACCTAGTGCCCAGACGTTGTTGAAACAAAGCCAAGTCACGTCACCTGTAGCCGATGGCCGAGCGCAGGTCGAGTCCGTAGTTTGATTTTGTAACTTTGGCACGAGTCTGACTCAAATTACTCGCAAATATCCGGCAAAACATAGTCCTGTTAGCCTGAAATGATATAGAACATTCTCGTGTTAAGTAGATAAGCGAAAGACAGCTTTTTTGTACAGAAATCCGATGAAAATTCTTGCGATAGGTGCACATCCAGATGATATTGAGTTAGGTTGTGGGGGTACACTCCTTAGCGCTGCCAAGGACGGGCACGATGTTTACATGCTAACCATGACACGTGGAGCTGCATCCGGGGATCCGTTGGAGAGGGTTAGTGAACTTGAACAATCCGCAAGATTCATTGGAGCCAAAGGAATTCGGATAGACGATTTACCTGACACGAGACTGACCTCCAAGACAACTGAATTAATCAAGAATATCGAAGACTACATTGACGAAGTCGATCCTGATGTTATTTTCACTCATTCTCGAGGAGATGAGCATCATGATCACAGAGCTGTTGCCGCCGCAACATCAGAGGCTGCACGTTTCTATTCAAATGTTCTATCTTATGAGATCCCTCTTACGAAGGAATTCAATCCCGTTATCTACTATGACATCACTGATGTATTAGATGGGAAAATACAGCTAATCAGATTATTCTGGTCACAATCAGCCAAGTTGTACCTTCAGGCAAATGCAATTAAGGCACTTTCCGAATACAGAGCCCTTCAGGGGAGGTTGAACTACTCCATGAACAATGTAGAAGCGTTTGAAGTAATAAGGCTCTGCCTGGACGGGGATTTTAAACTCATGAAAGCAGCTTTTGCGAAGCCTGAGATTCGTTCGATCCAGACACACCCTAACGCAATTAGGCAAAGAGCATAGCAAATGATGAACGAAGCCCAGCGGGAACACTACGATCTTTCAATTACGGATTGGAGGATCTGGAAGAATAGATGCCCTCAGGATATAATCGACAGGGTATTACTGATGTGTCGAACTGGAGAAATAAAAACGCGAGTCATGTACAAATGCAACCTAAATTCAAAGCAAATCAAGGCTTATTTGGATTTTCTTTTGGAAAGAAAATTGCTCACCAAGGAAACAGATCCGCGATTGCGCTCAAAATCTGCTTATCTGACGACGGAGAAAGGCAAGAGATACATTGACGCTTATGGCTCGCTGTGGCGACTCTTGGAGATGAAACCCGATTTCCTCGAACCGTGATGAACTTCAAACAATTGCGTTCTCAGACTACGGGTTGAGAGAGATATACTCCGCTCTTTGACCTAAGCAATGGCACAAGTCTGTCCTTGACAACTTCAAGTGGCCAGCCGAGTCTGTCGCTTCCCACAGCGATAAGAAGGTAGTCAATACCTCCTTTCAGATAATCTTCGAGAACGCCGGCCACATATTCCGGCGAACCAACAAGCCATCCCTCTTTCTTCAAAGTCTCAAAATACGATTCCTTTGTCATAGATCTTCTTGGGGCTTCGAAGTCCGCGATCTTTTGCAACTCAATGTCCGATCCGGTCAGCACTGATGCTTGCAAAGAGTAAGTGTATGCGTCCCTCCTAGCACCGATCGTAATTCTTTCATCTTCAGCTGAATAGATCATCTTCTTGCAGAGATCTAAGGAAGAAGTAGTATTGAATCCGTCAGCATACTTGACAGCAATCCGGGGCAATGTGTTTGTACCCGTCATTATACCGATCCAAATCGGTGGATATTTCTGAACAGGTTTGGGATAGTTGAGAGCAGACTCAATACTGTGGTTTGCCCCATTGAATGTCGGACGTTCTTCACACCACATCATTTTCACAACTTTTATTGTTTCCAGCAATTGGTTTATTCGTTCACGGACTGTAGCAAAAGAGTATCCGTATGATTTTATTTCAGGTTCATTCCAGCCAAGTCCCAAACCCAATATCAGACGCCCATTGGATATTTGGTCTACGGTAGAGGAAATTTTTGCAAGTAAGGCAGGATTACGATACATCACGTTGGTTGCCATTATCCCAATTTTCATAACGGCCGTGTCCCGGGCAAGAGCAGCAAGCGTAGAATAGGCTTCTAAGACATCGTCCTTTGGATTGCCTACTCCCGACAAATGG
>DAHVAI010000430.1 GCA_027314685.1 Nitrososphaerota archaeon
CTCTTCCAGCGGTGAGAACATTTTGAATCGTGGCGAGTGGCCCGTGACCGGGGAGTGAGAAACTGAATTTCATTTCTCGTCTACTCCTGGCTTATATTATTCCTTGATTCCTGAGATCTAAGATGGCCTTTTTATCGTATCCGCACCTTTCGAGTATGAAATCTGTCTGCTCTCCCAAGTTAGGCGATCTAGAGAACACCTTGGCATCTCCCGGACTAATTCTAAAGGGCGTATTTGCCACCTTGACCGTTTGGTCCGGTGACACGGCCAAGTCCACAACCATTTTGCGGCTGGATATGTGAGGGTCGTGCAGTGCATCCGAAATAGTATTGACAGGCGCGCAAGGTATGTCAAACCTGACAAGCCTTTGAACTATTTCTTGACAATCCATCTTTAAAAATAACTCATCGACTATCCCATTCAGCGTCTGTTTGTTCTTTATCCTTCCGACGAGTGTCAGAAATCTTTCATCCGACAACAAATCCGTCACCTCAAGCGCATTGCAGAACCTGTTCCAGTCTTCATCCAGAGCGACTGCGATGTAAATGGGCTGAGTCTTTGTTCGAAATACTCCATAGGGCGCTCTGTGGTCCATCTCTGACCCTTGCCTTTTTGGTGTGATGCCAGTCATGGAGAAATCGGTTATCATGTAGCCCAAGATCGAAACAATCGTATCAAGCAGACTGACCTCAACCTTGCTGCCCTTGCCAGTTCTTTCACGCGATCTTAGCGCAGCAAAGATTCCAAGGGCAGCGAGCATTCCAGTCGATTGATCAAAAGTAGAGCTAGGAGCTCTTGAGAAGGGCTCTCCCTGGTGACCAATCAATGCCATGTAACCCGAAAGCGCCTCTATCACCGGATCCCAGCCTGGAAGTTTGCTGTATGGTCCTCCACTTCCATAACCTGAAATTGAACAATAAACGATGCGAGGATTTACGCTTGAAATCTTGGAGTAGGAGAGGCCGTATCTCTCCATTGTGCCTGGAGCAAGGTTCTCAACAATTACATCTGCCCTCTTCACCATTGAGAGGAATACATCTTTTCCCTTCTTCATGTCCAATGAGATACTTTTCTTGTTACGAT
>DAHVAI010000226.1 GCA_027314685.1 Nitrososphaerota archaeon
GTTTATGTTGTATATAGGAACCAAGTGTAGAACAGTAATTGTACATTACATCCTTCGACACTGTAACTTGGCTGTTGGTAAAGTAAGCGATGTTGTTAGTTGGGTAGCCAGAGATGACTAGTTCAGCGTTATCGATAGTTAGAGTTCCCCAGCTCGTAGGGATCGGGCAACAACCATTTGCTGGGGTCTCGATTATCGATTGTGCATAATATGCAGCCGAGCCTATATCATACCATCCACTACCACAAACCCAACTTTGAGATAGATCTTCGACATAAGCTTGGTAATCATTAGAGTTGCCATTCTGATTTACAGCGTCGTTTAGTTCATACGGGATAACGCTATCAGTACTATACACAGGATAAGATGAACCGCAAGCAGTCGCGCCGTTATGGGGAACCCACTCATACCATGCTGTGTACACGGTCGAGCTACAAGAAGTAGTTGATGAACATGGAACTTTCATGTCGACACCTGATTGAATGAGGAACCCGCCTCCGCCAGAACTAGCAGACATACCGGCCCAAACTGACATTTCGCATTGCCAAGGGCTAGCGTAATAGCAGTTCGAATTGTAGCTAACAGACGGAACAGTGAACTGGAAATTGCTTCCAAATAGCTGAAGAGTCTGGCCGCCTGAAACATAGTGAGCCTCGTAACCTGACCAGTAATTGATGCCCTGAACTGTTCTGTCAATAGTTACATTCGATACGCTTGACATTGATGGGTTCTCATACACGGTCACACCTTCTGGTACGGTGACACCCGAACCACTAACCGTTAAGCCATTGACGTTGAAATCTACGTTCAGCTGGCCAAATGTCATATTGTCACCGCAAGTACCAGGTGTGTAGGTGGCGACTCCACCCAACGACACAAACTGGAAATAGTGTCCCGCTACTGAGGCCAAGAATTGTGGAGATAGTTCAGCTAACTGAATCGCTTTTGCGGAATCCACAGAAGCAAGAACAGAATTGAACTGGGATGTAATCTCATTTGCGCATGAGAGGCTCACACTGTCGGTAACAGAAGCTGTACCAACAGCGCTTGAAGCGCTCGAAGGTAATGATGCAGAGCTGGACATAATATCCAATCCTGGAAGCGCTGACATGCAAATTAGGGCTCCCACATATAACACCAGACTAACTGCAAGTCTCGAGCTCATGGATTAATCTAGCGGTTGCAACGTGCTAGATGGATTTAGGTCTTGTGGAGATTTTTCTATAACTCCTCTCTGTATGATGAATTTACCCAGATGGACACAGGATTATCGTAAAAGCTACTGAACGACACTAATTGTAATCGGGACTCAATTGCGGATGTATTTTTGCCCGCCAGTCGATTTATCGAATCGGTCGAACCTAAAATCGATAGCTGTTTGGTTCGATAGAATCTTTTATTATTGTTTTTTCTTTGAAAACCAATCGATGTTTCCTGCAGTCTTATCTGCTCGACGCGAGAGATTAGATCAAAAGATCAATCAAATCTATCATTCGATCGATTCTGTCGAGTTGAGCGTGGAAACCATCCGCATGTCTATACACTGTCCATTTTGTCCACTTCTCTAGTCTATACACTGTTCAGTAGTCCGCAGTTCTCTAGTCTATACGTTGTCCACTTTTACAGGCAGATTAAGGACTTGAATCACGACGAAACGCTTGTTCAAGTAGGAGGTCGAGAGGATCTTTTTCCTTCGACTTCGCCAGCTGTTGCATAAGGTACAGACGAAGAGCGTCAGGCTTGGTATCCCGTGGCTCGTTCTGGACGAATTTCTTGCACGAAATGCAGTAGTAGCCCAGCTGCTCCACCCTCAAGTCTCCCTTCCGGGATTGAAGGTAGAGCGGAAGCATAGTTTTCGTCCCCTCTTTCTTGCACTCCCTCAACCTCATCTTTGAGCTCCTGATAATGTCTATAACTCTCTGAGCGTAGTCAACCTCAACCTCAGGGATGACTCCAGATTCTACCCAGGGCCTTATCACTTCGTCACCAAGATGAAACTCGTTACCTTTGACTCCTGCCTTCCTGAGTCTGTAGATCAACCTGTCCAGTGTTAGAGGCCCATCATTCAAAATGGACAATATCGGTATCGGAGTGTCGCCCTTCTCATTGCTAGAATAGATCTTTGCTTTCACCGGAATGAGCGGATTTCTCATCCTCACAAGACACCTTCTGCACAGCATGAAGAGCTTCTCCCAGACACGCTTTCCAGGGGCAATAGTAACGAATGCATAAACTACCCTCTGCTTTGTTGCATCATTGCACACAGGACACCTTCCCCAGGGTCCATGCGGTAGAGGCCTTCTCTTCCCAAATTTGATCTTCCATCCTGTTGTTTGCGTTACCCTATTCCTTCCAGGGGAGCCTCTTTTCTTGTGCCTTGACCTGTAATTCCTATCGCGTATAGCCTGAAACTCTCTTTTAGTGAGGGGGCCTTATTCTCAAAAAAAGCTCACAGTCTTGCAGATTCTTCATCCAGGATGGTGAGCCATGTACCGAGCTTTGCACAGTACTCTTCTGCTGAAATGAAATCTGGCTCGTTCCGGATGACAAGTTCAAGCATCGACCCTTCGGAAAGTATTTTCTGCAAGAGCCTTTTTATGCGGCGAAGATCTATTTTCCTTAACACCGCCTTCTGGCTTACAACGAGGGTCATTGGAAATTAGTTCTTGTGCACCATTTCATTTATAGCTTGGTTTTTGTGCACCCAAATACGCATAAATATCAAGGCTATGGATTTCAAATCCAGCTGAAAAATGGTCCAAGAAAAGAACAAGACTGCCAGCAAGCCCAAGAGCACCATCCCTGGAAGCTTCTGGAACGCCTCAAGCTACAGAAAGAGACAGGCAATTTTATTCTATTTTGGAAAAGATCCTCTTCGCCCCAAAAGGTTTAGCGAAACCTACGACAATATGAAGGGAATTTGCTCCAGCAAGCACACGCTCGTCGTCTATCTGAGGCAGCTAACCAAGGAAGGAGTCGTAGCAAGGAAAGAAGTGAGCAGGAGAAATGTCGAGTACTTTCTTAAGGCAAGTGGCTACAGAGTAAAGAAACTGACACTGGAATGCGGCCAGATGCCCATCAAGTTAGCCTCTAGAAACGAAATTAGGCTGGCGCTGGTCTTGATAGGTGAAGACCGGAGGGAGTACGTTCCTAACGACCTTCTACCGTTTCTTTTCTCGAAGGGATGGGTGTTCTACGACTCGAAGCATCCGCATTTCAAATACAACTATACCAGAGAGGGAATCGAGTTTCTGAAGTCTCGCGGCATCTATGTGGAAAGATGGGACTGGCTCTCAGGACTGGACGACCTTCTGAGCGAAAAAGAGCTCGCCGAGTTGAAAAAGGGCAAGGAGTTTGTTCCAGCGTTCGGAAAGCAACCGGAGTATGATCAATTGGAGCTGCAAAAATCCCTGGAAGCTGCAAAGCTCGGGAGGGTCAAGGAGTTCAGCGTCACTTTCAGCGACGGAAAAACCCGGGAGGTCAAAACGGTAGCCTGATTACCGCATCTCCGTCAGGCAGAGCTGCGACGTACTCAAATCCCCGGGAGATGAACGATTTTACTTCGTTGATAGGCACGACTCTTTGCTTGTTTCCGTTGTTCACCATCGAGCCAAGCAACTTGTCCCTGACCATCTTCAGTACTTCCTCTTTTGACATCGACGCCACGTCCAGATCCTCCATCTGCTCAGCTTTGATCCCTGCGAGCGAAAGGAATTCTTCCTTTACGGTCTGCTTCACTTCCTCTTTGCTCAGCTCGCTGCTCTGAGTGGATAAAATTGGTTCGCACTTTTTGTACGATTTTCTCATCTCTTCGATCATCGTCGGCGGTAGTCTTCCCTTGTTTGTAGAATATCTTGCTTCAATATCTCCCTTGTGCCCCATCAGGAACGAAAGATATGGATGCGAGATGAAGCCCCTGGACTCAGCAACGATCATGTTCGTGTCGCAGTATGATCTGAGCACATACGGTCTCCAAGAGAATCCCGACTTGATTATTGCCTCCTTGATGTCCCTTGTAACCAAAGAAGTTCGCAAGAGCGGGTTGTTCTTCTTGACTCCTCTCGGATCAAATCCCAACAAAGAGGTGCTCGGCGTCAATTTCTCCTTGTATTTCTTCGTTCTCTCTCGCAGATACTCGTTGATGTACTTGATAGCTTCCTCGCCTACAAATGTAAAGTACTGATGCCTCGCCTTGCTCAATGGACTTCTGACAACTAGAATTGAAGGTGTGGTTTTCTTATCGAAGGACAGTCCCTCGCTCGTTATCTTCGCTTCTGGGAAGTCCTGGAGTCTGATTCCGTCAGTTCCAGTGAAGCTCCCCAGGCTTTCTGGTCTCAGACCGCTGAACGCCATCAGAGCTATTGAGACCCTCGCCCTCGGTGAAGCCATCCTTAAAATTCTTGACAGTTCTTCTTTGCTGGGTACTCTTTCGTTCGCTATTGTGGGAGTTTCGGATTTCCCCTTGATATTGACCTTGAGCTTTACCTGGACATTATTGTACGATAACCTTGATAGGATTACCTTCTTGAACCGCTCGATATACGAGCCTGCCTTTCCTTCCTTTTCCATCTTCCTTACGAAATCGGTGAATCCATCTCGAAACCTCTTTGACCGTGCCTCGCTTAGCATCTTCTTGGGTGTTGTACCCTGGAGATCACAGTACAATCCCATAGTCCTTAGATAGACTTCCGCTGTGATAGCTGAATTAGCCGCTAGGTTGTCAATCCATCTCCTAACGTCTTGATCCTCCAATAGAGGACTATACTTGCTGCTCATGCCAAAAGTATCGGTACAAACCGATTCTATTAAGGGATTCGCTTATAATTATCAGCGGGCCCGGTGGGATTTGAACCCACGACCCCCGGCTCCGAAGGCTTACACGTTCCTGAAAGCAAGACACGATGCCCTGATGTATGCTGATCAAGAACAGATCAGATGCACACGGAAGCCAGAGCTTCGCGCTCCATGCTAGGCTACGGGCCCACTACGTTTGTTTTCATTGCCACATTTTTGAGCCTTTTAATTTTTGGCGCGTACGGTTTTGTCAGTACTCCTGCTTCGCAGATTATTGCGGAAATCAGTTCGGGCGGAGTCACATCGAAGGCTGGGTTAAAGGCTCTTACCGATTCTGGGGCGGTTTGCTCGTTGCGTACTCTCTTTACCTCGTCCTCAGATCGCTCTTCGATCTTGACCATACGCCAGTCAGTCGCAAAATCAAAAGTGGATAAGGGCGCCGCGACGTAGAACGGAACGTGATGTCTCTTTGCCAGAGTCGCAATCTGGTAAGTGCCGACCTTGTTGAAGACATGTCCAGTCTTTGTGATTCGATCTGCTCCCACGACGACTCTATCAATCAAACCGCGTTGCAATGAAATCCCTATGGCCGTGTCTGCCACCAGCGTCACATCGAAACCATCGTTAGTGAGTTCAAAGGCTGTCAGCCTTGCCCCCTGGAGAACTGGTCTTGCCTCAGCAGCGAAGACCTTGACTTGCTTTCCGTGGTTGACTACGGAGCGAATTACACCCAACGCGGTGCCGTAACCGACAGTTGCAAGAGCGCCTGCGTTGCAATGAGTTAGTATTGTATCATGATTCCGAAACAATTTTGCGCCGTAGTCTGACAGTATCTTGTTTGTCTGCACATCGGCATCAGCGAGCTTTTTCACATAGGCGACCACCTTTTCCTTAGATCCATTATTCAAAGAGTTGGGAAGGCTCGAAATGATGAATCTTAGAACGGAATCAACTCCCCAAGCTAGATTCACCGCCGTTGGCCGCGCAGACCTTAGAGCGCTTGAATCAGATTCAATCTCCCGAATTAACTCCTCTCTAGTGCCAGAGTGTGAATTCTGAACTGAAAGAGCGACCCCCATTGCACCTGCGACGCCTATTGCTGGCGCACCCCTTATCTTCATGGTCTTAATAGCATCTACCATGTCCAGCGCCGTCTTGCATTCAATGAAACTCAGCTCCCTGGGGAGAAGTGTCTGGTCAATCATCCGAACTGAGTTGGAATAATCGTCCCACTCGATCGTTCGCTGATCAAAGAAACTAACCTTATGATCCATGGATTTCTATCATTTTGTCCATCTCTCCATTTATAAACAAGATACTAGAACTTCTTTTACAACGGCCTATCTTGTCCTCAGAAATCTCAGAACAACGTGAAGTCAGTGGCAAAACCAAATTTGATCTTGGGGCAAGAGATCAAGAACTGCAACAAGTAATGAATACCCTTTTTTCAAAGAAACTGAATGCGGTCGTACTCGAAAGTGACAAGGACGTAAGTCTTCTTCAATCTAGAGGTTTTGGCATTAAGGAAAAGCACGATTTTTTCTTGAAAGATTACGAAGTACTCTATCTGATGTACAATGAAAAGCTCAGTCTAGTAAAGAACAAGAAAAAGATTGAATTTGCCGATTACGTCAACTTCGCGATAGAGCGCGACGAGAATGCTTGGACGCGATTTTTGATATTCAGAGACTTGAGAAGCAGAGGTTATGTTGTTCGAGAAGGCTTTGGATTTCCTATCGATTTCAGAGTATACGAAAGAGGCGATTACGGCAACAAGGCCGCTAAATACATCGTTTTTGGATTGAATGAAGGCAAGACGATGAGCGTGGCAGATTTGAAAAAACATGTGGACGAAGTTTCGACTATGGGAAAGGAAGCGGTAGTTGCAGTAGTAGAAAGGCGCGGAGAAGTCATTTATTACAAAGCAGCAAAATGGAGGCCAATAAAACCAGTTTGAAAGCAATCATACTAGCAGGCGGGTTTGGTAAGCGGCTCAAACCTCTCACAAATGACCGACCTAAACCCATGATTGAAGTCGCAGGGGTGCCGATACTGGAGTGGCAGATCGATTGGTTGCACAGGCACGACATTAACGAGTTGATAATCTGTGTAGGTTACCTCCATGATGCAGTGGTCAACTACATTGGCAGCGGCAAGAAGTTTGGTGTGAAAGTAGGATATTCTTTTGAAGAAGAACCCTTGGGAACTGGAGGTGCATTGAAGAATGCCTCTTCACTCATGTCAGGGCCAAGCTTTCTAGCACTGAATGGGGACATCATCACTGATCTAGACCCTTGGAAGCTTGTGAAAGATCTCACTTCCGATGTGATGGGGTCTATCGCCGCTGTTCCGCTAGACAGCCCTTATGGAATCATCGAGATCGAAAAAGGCTTTGCGAGAGGGTTTCGGGAAAAACCTACGCTACACGATTATTGGATTAATGCTGGGGTCTACTGTCTTTCTACTGACATTTTGGATATGCTTCCTGACAATGGAAACATCGAATCAACAACGATGCC
>DAHVAI010000003.1 GCA_027314685.1 Nitrososphaerota archaeon
CTAGACATTTTAAAAAACCGTGACGATCTTGTGAAGCTACTCCAGAATTCAGAACTGGGAATAGGAGCCTTACCTCACACTTTCGCAGAAGACGCAGTGCAGGCAGCACTAGACGCGGGAACGAACTTTGTCGACTTGATCCACTCCTGGCGCTACCAAAAATCATCGCCTCTTGATACGAAAGCAAAGCAAAAAGGCATCACGTTAATACCATCTTGCGGTTTCGCTCCGGGCCTTTCCAACATACTTGCAAAGTTCGCCGCAGACCAGATGGAGGACGTCGACTCTGTAAAGATCGAAGTTGGCGGTATACCCGAGGTTCCGAAGCAGCCCCTCAACTACAAGATAGTGTTTGCGATAGAGAGCGTGATGGAAGAGTACTCGAGAGATGCCCTCGTAGTCAGATACGGTAAGAAAGTAACAGTGCCTGGAATGTCCGAGCTCGAAGACGTCACGTTCAGTGAACTGCCTGATGAGACGTTCGAGTCGTTCATAACAGATGGCCTCTCTACACTTCCAGAGACTCTGAAAAAAGTCGAGTTCATGGAGGAAAAGACAATCAGGTGGAAGGGGCATGCAGACCAGATCAGGCTCCTGATGGACCTTGGATTGTTTTCTGAGCGCCCGATCAATTTGAAGACAAACGGCGCGCGTGTATCGCCTAGGGCGCTATTGACAACGCTCCTTGACAAGAAGCTTGCGATGCACCAAGGAGACAAGGACATGACATTGATGCGTGTCTCCGTCAAGGGAAGAAAGAAAAAAGGCGACAAGACCACGAGGATTCATCAATATGTGATGATTGACAAGTTCGACGTGACAACCCAGACAACGTCAATGGCTAGAACCACAGCATTTCCGTGCAGCACCGTCGCCCAGATGATCCTTGAAGGAAAGATCACGGAGAGAGGCTTCATCCCGCCCGAGCTTGCGATAAAGGACGAACGATTCGGCGAGTTTATCTCAAAGCTAGAACTGAAGGGCTTGAGCATCAAGGAAAGAGAATTCCTAGCCGACACGACCTAGCGCCGTCTTTCAAACGGCGTCTCGGACTGATCAAAATAATTATATCGGGTCTAGCGAGTGAACTGATAAAATCATCCTTGCCTCGGTAGCTCAGCCTGGCCAGAGCGAAAACTAAGCTTTGATCAACTTGGTTACTCAGTTGCCTTGTAAGCAATAGGTCGCGGGATCAAATCCCGCCCGAGGCTCTTACGATCTCGTACAAATCTCCTACAGGAAGAAAGTGAAGTAGAAGAGAAAAACCCGATGTTAAACGTAGTCCGACGCTCAGTACCAGGCATGATGCAGAATCCAGCCAGAGGGCAGCCTCTCTCGCCAACCGTAAACCCCGACATTTACAATTTTGCAAAGTCATACGCGGCCACGTTCAGAAGATTACAAAATGACCCTGCCATTACCGTCGAGGAAAACAGGACGCTGATTAGAAAATTCCTGGAGAGCAGGGAAGCGAGGGGACTGTCCGTTTCAAGGGTAGTGAAGTATGGAAACCAGCTGATCGTGGTAGCAAGGTTCTGCGCAAAGCCGTTCAATTCTATGGATGCAGATGACATCAGGGAGCTTCTGGTCAAACTCAAGAATCAAGGCAAGCACGGTGATTGTTGGCGCAAGTACGGTACGAAATATTCGGATAACACGATGTGCGACATCAAGATATTCCTCAAGGTGTTCTGGCGCTGGATGAAGGGGATGGACGAGTCAAAGCCGATCTATCCCCCGGAGGTCTGCTGGTTCACAAAGGGCAAGGTCAAAGCAAGCTCGGTCACCAGGTCCGACCTCCTGACAGAGGATGAGATAGAACTTCTTGCGGGAGCGACGGGCAATGCGCAGGACTGCGCTCTGGTAAAAGTCCTGGAGGACGCAGGTGGAAGGATTGCAGAGATCCTCACCTTGAGGATAGGTGACGTTGAGCGCAGGCCCTACGGGTTCAAGCTGAACGTTTGGGTGTCCAAAACGTACGCCCACCCCATCCCAATAGCAAGATCTGCGCCAGCACTTGCTAGGTGGCTGCATCCCTTAAGGGACAACCCGAAAGCGCCGCTCTGGCTCAACTCAAAGTTAGGGCAGCTCAAGTACCAGTCTGCGAGCTGGAAGATGAAGAATATTGTTTCATGTGCCGAACAAACGAGCGGCAAAAAAT
>DAHVAI010000438.1 GCA_027314685.1 Nitrososphaerota archaeon
TCGGAGAGCCTGGAAGACTTCGAGCCTCATCCAGAACTTTGGCAAGCGAGCCATTGTTATTTTGTCAGGCTACGGTGTTGGAGTTGACACGGCAGCGAGAATCATTAGGAAAACTGGCGACGAGGATCAATTTTACAGAAACATCTACCTCGCGGAGAAAAATTACGTCGCAACCCGAGGCTTCTGGCAGGAATGACTAGGTCTCTATCTTCTTTATCGTCGAATAGTTCTTGAGCACCAAGAATTTCTTGCCCTCGTGCGTCTGTACCTCGACGGCGCCCAGAATGATTCGATCTCCTGCAGAATATTTTTCGAGCAGTTTCGAGAGGCTTCTCCATCCATAGATCTTGATTTCGCCCGTGTGATCTGCGACTGTCAGTTCCGTCCTTCTTACGAGTCCGTCCTTGGTTTGGATTTCTCTTCCAAAGGAATCTGTGAGGCACATGAGTTCAAGAGTTACCACGCCGTTCTGCTCCAAGTCTTCGACCCTTGAGACTAGAGATGAAGCCATTGGAATGTCAGGCCGCTTTGAGCCCAATTTCATGACAGCCTTCTCTTTTGTGACAATAGCTTTGAGTCTCACGTTGTCCAAGGAGTCGGGTTTGCAAAGTACAAGATCGTCCGTGCTCACCTTTCTCACTTCGTTCAATGCGCCACCAGAAGCGGTGACGGAAATCTTCCTTTTCTGCGAATCCAGAATGAGCAGCGAGGATCTAGCCTCAGAATCTGATTGTCCGATCGAAAGTATTCTCGCTATAATAGGCAAAACTTCGCTTGCGCTCTTGGTGGATTGATCCTTGGGTTGGAAGGCTAGATCCAATTCTTTTATCTGATCTTTCATCCAAGACTTTGATTCCTGCCAGTGTTCTAGTATGCAGGTAGTCTCATCTCCATGAATCTCTACTGATACGCTGTTTTGGAAATTCGATAATTTCGCCCGGACGTTTAGCAGAGTCACGGTTTCGGAGTTCTTCAGTGAAGTGAAAACTGGGTTCGGGTTTCCCCAGATCA
>DAHVAI010000442.1 GCA_027314685.1 Nitrososphaerota archaeon
TGACCGATCCTCCGCTCTGGAGCAACGACTCTATCGCACTGAATCTCGAAACGATTTCCCCCTTGTCGTCTCCCACTCCGCGACCGTACATTTTGCCATCCTTGACAACCGGCTTGAACGGCTCACTGCTCCATTCATCCAAGGGTTCAACTGGCTGAACGTCATAGTGGTTGTAAATTACAAGCGTTTTGGCGTCTTTACCTCCTTTGAGTTCGCCATATACGACATCAGGAGCGTCAGGAACATTCACGAGTCGCGCCTCAAAGCCAAGACTTGCCATTGTACTACGAACTATTTCCGCACACTCTTTCAGACCGATTCCAAGAGCAGAAATGCTGGGCTGGCTCACAAGATCTATCAGTTCATTCTCGAACTTGCTTTCGTGATTCTGGGCGTAATCCCAAGCTTTCTGTACTGACTCAGGAGGGCTCATGGACCTTCCCAACTAACAAGAGTGATTTAAGCAAGCCTGAGGGAGCTCCGGCAAAAAATGATCAAAAAGTTTTTGTCACTCCGCGACGCTTCAGTTTGGGTCAAAAAGAGCGAAATGCCGTAAATGCTATGTGCGCTGAGTTTCTCAATCTAGGAAACAAGTGGCAGGACAAGGGATTGAAGTAAGATTGCTGAAGAGCGTAGGAAGAACAACCACAACATTGACTAGGACATTCATGGGAGTCTCAATCGTAGGCATCGGCGTAGCGATTTACCATGCTTATGACGAGGTAGTTCACTATTCGACCGGAGCTTCTAACGCGTGCGACGTCAATAGTACACTAAATTGTTCGGCGACCTTTCCATATGCTCACCTTTTCGGAATACCTCTGTACGTATTTGGTCTGCTGTGGTTTCCTCTCATGCTCATAGTTTCACTGATGATGAGGCCAAAGCTTACCAGAAACGTACTTCTTCCTTTGGTGATGATTGGCAATCTCTTCACTGTTTATCTCTGGTATCTGGATCTTGCGATAGTATTGCCCAATACCGGAGCTATCTGTCCAGTTTGCATCAGCATGTATTTCATCAACTACGTGCTCACCGCATTAGCTTTTCTGTCCTCTTGAATTGATATGGTTGTCTTTAGGTCATCTGGCTGGCGCCAAGTGAATAGACGAACGCTGCTGTGAGGTGGAGTGCAAAGCTAAAGAATATCTAGTCGCATGCAGTTTTGTATGAGAACTCAAGGAATCATATCGTGGTAAATCGTGACAGTATGATTGTTAGGCGCGTGGAGATGCTTGACACTGCACAGATAGCTGAAATCTACACTCACGGAATTCAAGATCGTAACGCGACATTTGAAACTGAACTGCGAAACGAAGATATGATTCGCAGTTGGTTAACAGACCACTTTGGTAAGAAAGAACCTGTGCTCGTTGGAATTTCATCGAAGGAAAGTAAAGAGTCCAGACACGAAGATCCACTGATACTTGGCTGGACTTTAGCTTCTTCCTATCGCAGTAGGTCGTGCTATTCTGGGATCGACGAGTTCTCGGTCTATGTTAGAAAAGGCTACAGAAGACATGGAATAGGAGAGAAACTATTGTTGTCATTGATTGATGATGTGCGATTGTCGAGAAGCTCATTCCCGAGAATCTAGTGTGATTATTGCGGTGTAACAGGAATTGAACGACCAAAATCAATCTGGAGAGTCTGAACTCGTTGATGTTGTAGATGTCAATGACATTTTTGTTGAAAAGCGGCCTCTCGCCGATTGCCTAAGGCTGGGCTTGTTACATCGCGCCGTAACAGTGTTCTTGAGAAACTCAAAAGGAGAGATCTTCCTGCAGCAACGCAGCAAGAGCGATGATTGGCTGCCTGGGCTTTGGACTGCATCTTGCACGGGTCATGTGAAATCAGGTGAAGACCCTGCGAGTGCCGCAAAGAGAGAAATGAAGGAAGAGTTGGGAATTGCTTGCGAACCGGTGTTCCAATTCAGGTTCTTCGCACCAAATATCAAGTCTGGCGAAAGATCTGAGCGTGAGATAGACATTGTCTACGAGGCTATCTCTGACGATTCTCCCGAGCTAGACACAAAGGAGCTCGAGGATGGCCAATTTCTTTCACTTGACGATTGTAAGAGGTTCTTTCAAAACAACAGAGAGAGAATTAGTCCGGACGCCGTGATAGCGTTTGAAAGGTACCTTTCAAGAAGTAAAATATAGCGAACGGATTCTAGGGAGTCTGGGCCTATCTGGCCGGGTTGAGCGCATAGACTCTGTGCGCCTAAACTGGCCTGACAGATGGGTTTCGATTTATAAGTTAGGCATAGAGAGCCTAAATACTTGCATCGATGAAATTTATATTCTATATACTTACGCAAGCGGGATCGCATGTTGTTATTTTATCAATCGGTTGAATCTGGTACAGTTATATTGTACAGATTGGACGAAGAGTCTGGTTGCCAAAATGGAAAGTGAGAATATTGAACGGCGAGTGCCGAAGCTCGGAAGTGAAGTGAGGTTCGGCGACGGAGCAGCCGCCGGGAAGGTGAAAGCATTGAACGGGACGGGCTTTGTTGTGGTAAGTGGGAAGAAACGCCTGAAGCAGGTGGTGATGCCCTTTTCATCAATCGCGAGTATTGGAAACCGTCTTGTTATTCTGAGAGAGAATAGCCCAGAAGCCAAGAAATCCGAGGGGAATGTAGTCAAAGAGACAGTTTCGAAGAAGGTATTCCTGAAGGATCTTGATGAACGGTTGGAACTGGATAATCTTGAACGAACCGAGAGGATTGCAAGGACTACTTTGAATCTAATGACTTCGAGGCTTCCGAGAGACAGAAAGAAACAGATCAAGAAGATCCTTCCCAGTGGAGTTCGTAGCCTCTGGACCTCGTCACAGGTCGATAACGAACAGTCATTTGAAATTCGAGACTTCCTACTTCCCATAAAGAAAGAGGGACGATTCCAATCGATGGAGGAAGCATTCATAGCAGCAAGAGAGGTGTTTGCCATGATCAAGAAAGTGATCCCTGCGTCGGAGATGACTGAAATTACGCACGCTATACCGAGGGGTATGCAAGAGATCTGGGAAAGCGCTTCGTAGCGGCTAGATCAGACAAGTCAATCCAAGCAACAGCGCGAAAATCCAGTCTGCAATAATTCCGTTAGTAGCAAGCGGGATGTAGCTGGGCGGCGGCCCGTTGGGCTGGCCATAAATTTTCGCACGCCTTGCCAAGATAAGGAATGCTACTATCGGAGCAATCACACACCATATGGACAATAGACGTACTCCGATCAAGAATAGAACAAAAACGTACGAAAAGAGGGTCATTGCAAGAGATGACTTGAGTGCCCTAGATCTTCCGAGTTTTGCACCAAGACTCATCTTCTTTGATGCTCTATACACCTCGTAGAAAATCATGTCGTGGTTCATAAGTACAGTTACAGTCAAAACTCCGACTGGTATAGAAACGAGCAATGCAGAAATTGAGAGCTCTCCCGTCTGAACGTAGTATGCACCTAGAACAGGAATGGGACCAAAGGCAAACAAGATGGAAGCTTCACCAAAGCCGAAACCTCTGTAATCCAGTTTGAATGGAGGTGCGGTGTATATTATTGCAAGGACGACGCCTGCGAGTCCCAAGACGAGCGACCACGGGCCAATGACGAAAGCAAAGAGGTTGCAAGTAATATGCTTCCAAAAAAAAGAGCGTAGGATACAATCTTCGCATTCCGGAGTGTGATGAGCCCGCGTGGTAATGGCTTCCATCCGCCGAAATCCTTTGGAAACATGGAGTTAGCTATCATATCGACGCCGTTCTGGTAGTCGTAGCAGTCATCGATGGCATTTGCTCCAAGATGCAACAATCCAATTCCTAGCAATACTAGCGCAAAGAAGGCGAGATTGAATGTATGATCAATGTGATATGCGAGCGCAGTGCCAACAAAAGCAGGAAGAAGAATTAGCGGTAGAAATTGGATACGAGTTAACCTAGCAAATACAGTGAAACCATTTACACTCGTTTGCTCGCGAGTCAAAATTAACACTGGAAAGTGGTAATTCTTGGAAAATGAACTTAAAATTCTTTTTCAGTTGACTTTTGAAAATCGAGGCCAAATTTCTCCGAGAAAGTCTTCAGTACGCTACTTTTTACTTCATTCATGCTCGGAGTTTTGCCAATTTCTCTTTCAATCGAGGTCATAACGGCGGAGTCAAAACCGCAAGGCCTGATCTTTTCAAAATATGTCAAATCAGTACTCACATTCAGTGCGAAACCGTGATATGCTACCCAATGAGATACCGCCACTCCGATGCTTGCGATTTTCTTCCCTGATTCTGTCCAGACACCAGTTTCCTCACCCAATCTCCCTTCCGACTTTATCCCATACTCCTCGAGAGAGCATACAATCACCTGCTCCAGCAGCTGCACATACTGTTTGATACCAAGAGAATAATCTGGTAAGTAAATTATCGGATATGCCACCAACTGCCCAGGCCCATGATAAGTAATATCGCCGCCTCGCTCGATATGATGCAGCGGAAGTCCCTCTTCGAGTAGATTCTCGTCATGTCCATTCCGCCCAATCGTTAGGACGTGCGCATGTTCGTTAAGTATCAAGGAATCAGGTATTTCGGAGACTCTTCGTTTTTCAACTAACGTCTTCTGAAAGTCCCAAACGTGTCTATAGTCGGTAAAAAAGCCCAAGTCAAAAAGTATCGCTTTCCTATTGGGAATTGATAGTGCCTTGCTTTCCGGAGGTTTGTTCGTTAGCACTCAGTTTCACTGTTTTCGGTTTTGGATGTGTATGGCCCTTCCCAATGCATTCTCAGAAGCCTCCATGAAAGCTTCAGGCAGAGTGGGATGAGAATGAATAGTCAGAGCGACATCCTCGAGACTCGCACCCATCTCCATCGCGAGCACGGCTTCACTAATGAGATCTGAGGCTTCATTCCCCACGATTTCCACCTTTAGAATCCTGCCAGTATCCTTCTCCGCACTGACTTTCACGAAACCCTCTGGTTCAAGGGTGGATAACGCCCTGCCGTTTGCTGAGAATGGAAACTTGCCAGTAGCTAGGTTTGCGGCATCTTGAGCACCAGAATTCACTCCAGCAACTGCAATTTCAGGATCGGTGAAGATTACTGATGGGATTACTACATTATCGAACGATGAGTTTAAACCAGAGATTACTTCAGCGGCTACAATCCCTTCCTTGCTAGCTTTGTGTGCTAAGAGCGGGCCACCTGTGACATCGCCAATTGCAAAGATGTTTTGGACGTTCGTACGTTGCTTCTTGTCAGTCTTTACAAATCCTTTGGGGTCGAGCTCAACGCCAAGCTCGTCAAGTTGCAAGTTGCCTGTGTTTGCTCTTCTCCCTATCGAAACTAACAGGTAGTCTGATGTCGAAGTGATCTCACCATCTGGAGTATCGTATACTGCCTCGATACCATCTTGTGTGGACTTCGCAGATTTTAACCTGCTTTTCAAATGGATCTTGGCATTCATGCGCTGAAGCGAGCGAGCTACGAAAGTAACCATTTCCATGCTCGTTCCGGGCAGCAATTGGTCCAGTGCCTCAACAATGATTAGCTCCGTTCCGAACATGTTTGCATAAGCCATTCCAATCTCTAGACCAATGACACCACCGCCAAGTATCAAGAGTTTCTTGGGGGGCTCTGGTAAGGAAAGTGCCTCTGTGCTAGAGATGATGCGTTTACCATCGATCTTGAGGAAAGGAAGATCAGAAGGAGATGACCCGGTCGCGATTACAGCATTTTCGAATTCGACAACATTCGATCCTTTAGCGTCTCTCACTTCGACAGTGTTGGTGGATAGAAACCTTGCCTCACCTTGGACTATCTCGACGCCGTTAACCTTGCATAACTGTGAAACCCCACTTACGAGCTTGTCTACTACTCCTTGTTTCCATGACTGGAGCTTTTGGTAATCAATCTTCACCTCGGCCTCTATCCCCATCCTGGACGCGCTCCTCGCATTCTTGACTAGTTTACTGGCTGTGATTAGTGCCTTGCTTGGAATGCACCCGACATTCAGGCAGACGCCACCGAGTTTTTCTTTCTCTACGAGTATCACTTTTTTCCCCAACTGCCCGAGTCGGATAGCTGACACATATCCGCCGGGACCTGAACCAATTACCACGACTTGTGTTTTTGAGATGGTGGACAATTTGCGATCTACCGCTAACAAACACTAAGGAATCAGTAAGTTGCCAATTTTAATGATTGCTTCCCAAAATCGAGCAAGGTTTAGATGTACGATTATATAACTAGGTTATCAAATTGCAACCCCCGTGCGAAGTCATGATGACCGATTTCCTACCGAACATCAGAGGGATGGTCTCTCACGATCTGCATGAAAAAGGTGAAAGCCAGAGAAAGATCGCGCAACTTCTGGGCATTACGCAGGCAAGAGTGAGCTATTATCTAAGAAGACGAAAGACACAATTTTCTACTGAATTGAGTACCAAGTTCGGCATATCAACTGTCGACCTTCAGAATTACTCAAGGCTCCTTGCGGAAGATGTGGGCAGGAGCAGGACCGACGGCATTTTCACACTCTACTCGATATGGAAGAATCTGCTTTTCAACGGGTTGATGTGCGCAACCCATCAGAAAGAATCTGACGTCCCATTAGATTGCTCTGTTTGCATGCAGGTGTTCAAGCCTGCACTAGGAAAAGAGGAGACTGCTACAGGAATTTCAGAAGATGCTGCAATCATTCGTGATATCACCAGAGCAGTCTCGATGCTTGAAAGCTCGGTATATTTTCCAAATATAATGCCTGAGGTCGCGGTCAATGTGGCAATGTCCAGGACAGATCCAAAGACAATTAACGATGTTGGAGCTGTGCCTGGCAGAATCAATAAGATACACGGAAGGGCAAAGGCATTCGTGACTCCGGAATTTGGGTCCTCAAATCACATGTCAAAGGTACTACTAATTGCAAACTCCAAGGATCTTGAGTATAGGGCTGTGATGAACATCAAGTACGATGATACTCTCAGCAAAGTCCTGGATCATATAGGCATTCCAAAGAGATACACCATATCCACAAAAGGACAACGCGTTATCCGTGGAGAGGATCAGGTCTTACAAAGGCTCACCCAGCTTCGCATGACCCGAGATAAAGACTCTCCAATAATAGCTGTAGTAGATCGAGGTTCTGAAGGAGTAGAACCTATGACCTACCTTCTTGGGAAAAGCGCATCTGATCTAACTCAGGCTGCTCTAAAAATAGCACTGGAGTATTCAAAGAAAGCTTCTGCTGGATGACCTGGGTATACTAGATCATCAATACGCAGCCTTCATCGTAGGTTATTTTTTCCTTGAGATCCCGATAGACAATACGGATTCGACCCTTACCAAGATTCTCTGCAGAAACTGTCATTGTCTCGAATGGATTGAGCACCTCACTCGTCTTGGTTTCTCCGGCAGCTTCAAGACTTACCGGATTTGATCCTATGTTCCCAAACCACATTGAGTTGCTTTCTGGATAAGAGACTATGAATCCGCTTTTCTTTGCTCGAGACCAATCGTTCACGGGAAAGTAATTTATCGATTTGAGTCTGTTCCCTGCCAGACTGAGAAATTCCTTTTTGACTAACTCTGATTGTGCAGCCTTCTTTCTTGCCTCTTCACTCTTACCTTTGTCTGCAAGAAGTGATGACTCTGCATACAGTGCCATTGATATTGAATACTTAATCATAGAATCGATAACACGAATCGTAGGATGTAGTTCATCTCGAAGTCCAAGGGCTAGTTTAGATTGTTCGAACAGCGCGATTGCGTTTCTAAATGCCTCGAAAGCTTCAGTCTTTTCATCTAATTCGGAGGCGGTCTCAAGTGTTGCGCAAGCGGACTCGTAAGCTGAAAGAAATCCAAAGTGTACAGTTGCGCGGAGTATCTCTGAAGCAACCCCGAACTCTCTAAGCGAGTCATCGTATTGCAATTCGAGCCTTAGGAGGCGTGCCTTTTGAATTCTGGAAAAAGAATCCATCAACGTAGAGTATTCGAAGCAGGCACGGCCAACAATCGGCCGTATGCTGCTCCCGAACTCGAAGAAACTCTGGGAAGCTCTTGCAAACATATTGCTAGATTCTCTGATTGAGTTCTTCTCATTGAGATCAATAGCATCTCCCCATAGATCAAAAGGATTGGCCGCTGGCAACTCCATTATGGATCAGTTAATCACCTTTTCAAATCTGCTTTTGGGCAGATAAGTAAATAGCCCTGGCGGAGTATAGAAACCACAACCATGGACTGTCACTTTTGCGGTAGATCTAATGACGGGCTGCCGTTCCATTGCAATTATTGCGGGGAAGTTTTCTGCGGAGAGCACAGGCTACCTGAAAACCATGCCTGCCCCCGCGTAGGCGGGCAAAAGCAACCCGGTTATGCTAAGGTACCTCCAACAAGAGAGACAACAAGAGCGCGCTCCACCGGTTTCTTTGTGAGGTCTGGGCGCTCTAGGTTCCGCGTGAGATATTCGGGAATTTTCTCAGAAGCCGAGACTAAGCACATTCTGCTTGCCACCGCAGTCATGGTGTTGGTAGGATTGTCGCTTGTGTTTTCTTTGGTTTATGCCAGTCCGTTACTTGCCTTGCTTTTTGTCCCTGCTTTCATTGTGTCCTTTCTGGGTCACGAGTTAGCCCACAAGTTTTTGGCTCAACGCAACGGTCTCTGGGCAGAGTTCAGAACCAACATGTATGGGTTGCTGATCACTGCGATGAGCGCAATACTTCCGTTCAAAGTCCTGGCTGCAGGACAGGTCGTTATTCAGGGAAATGGGAGCAAACAAGTTTTGGGGGCGATCGGACTCATTGGACCTGGTTTTAACATAGTCCTGGGGGCTGGATTCTTCATTCTTGCAAAGTTCATCCCCGGTTTGCTTAGTTCGGCTTTTCTGGGCATAACCATGTTCAACTCCTGGCTTGCGATATTCAACCTGATCCCCTTTGGGGCTTTTGATGGCACGAACGTCTTCCACTGGGACAAGACTAGATGGGCTATTTCGTTTGCTGCTTCCTGCTTGCTGTTGATACTGAGCTTCTATCCTAGGCTGATCTAGCTCGAGCCTGTAGGAAACTCAGAGCCTCCACCAATTGTGGCTCACGTAGTCCTGGTCCAGGAAGTGCCTCCCTTCGAAATAGCTCTTTTCCGGCCTCGATGATGACAAGCGTCGGAACCAAGCGGATTTTGTATTCATCCCAGAGCGACTCATCTGGGTCGTCTGTATCTACAAGAAACAGCTCTAAATTATCCAAGGAATGATGACTTCGCGCTACTTCCAAGAATCTGGAACAGTAACCACACCAATTAGCCGCGAAAAGGACAAGCTTTGGCGTGTCAGATTTTGCAATTTCAAGAAAGTCTTTCTTACCTTTCCAGTCTGATACCTTCATCCCAATCTCTGATCTCTTCATGGTTTTCGTTTAAAGTTACTGCCTCGGCAATAGGCGTTAGAAATACCTGATTCGGATCAATCAGGCACACAACTCGTGCTTTTTGGAACAAACTTATAGACTATCAAGGCATTCAACTCCTATTCCGAAGTCTTGGTAATTGACTGAAACAGAAAGCAAAAGCGCGACTTCGCAACCTCCGCATCACGCCTTTTGGACAGGCAAGCATGCCGCGTCAACTGTCATTCTTACGATACTCGCATTGATTGCCGCGTATCTTCAATATTCAGTCTACCCTAATATCATGACTGCCACAAATGGCTACGGATTCGGGCTGAAGAATATTTCACTGAAATTCTCTTTTTTGACCTTCCAATACGCTGCAACAAGATGTACTTATTCTAGCTGCGTCAGGCAAGTGGGTGTACCTTCTTTCGACTTTTTCCAAGCTATAATCTTGGTGATAGTCCTTATGAACGTGTTACACCTCTACAACGTAAGGAAGACTAAGTAAAGTCTAACGCCGTACGCGTCGGCCTCCAAAATTACTTCATCTGTGCAAATGCGCGGGTAAACGACTCCTCCATATTGATATATTCGAAACAACCCAAACATCATACATTGTCTGATACAAAAGAGCCAGGCAAGCGACTCATCAGCAGAAGATACGAAATCAACGGACGTGTATTCGTAGTAGATCTGCTTGTCTTTTCGAACGGCTGTTTTGCTAGCTTATCGGAAGATCAGAATAGAAAAATTGGAGCGATTACAGTATCAATAAAGACCACAGAACGTGCTGTATCATCTTCCCTGATACCTGAAAGCAAGGGAAGCATCTTTGCAAAGATGGTGGGCGAATTACTCGCCGAGAAACTGAAAGGCATTGCTGTTGTTTCCTTGTACATCAGGGAGGAGCTGGACATCGAAACCATGAAAACACTGATAAACGAAGTTCGAAAACTTCTGGACAAGGATTAAATCTTGAAGGAGTTTCTCGGCTCCCTCCAAGCCAAAGGCTATCTTCGCCACATTAAAGAAAGAATTTCTCCTGAACTTGACATTGCTTCTGTCTTGCACTCAGCTCAGACCACACCGATCCTGTTTGAGAGTGTCGAAGGTTCTCCATTGCAACTTGCAGGAAACTTGTACGGGAGGAGAGAGTATCTTGAAATGGGACTAAATCTAGGGCCAGGAAATCTGGTGAATGCAATACAGGACGCTATGAAATTTCCCACTGCTACCAAAGGAAAGGTGTCTGATTTCAACAAGGATGATTGGAGTTATTGCGGCGAGGCAGATCTTACGAAGTTACCTATCTTGAAGCACTTTTCGAAGGAGGCAGGATTTTACATGTCGGCCGGCATTATCGCTACGAAATTTCCAAACTCTGATTTGGAGAATCTCTCCTTCCATAGAATGCTCGTTCTGTCGAAGAACAAACTCGCTGCGAGAATAGTTCCGAGGCATCTAAACCAGATTGCTAGAGAGACTCCACATAAGAGAATTCCTATCAGTATAACAATTGGCCCTCCACCTTCAGTGTTTCTATCTGCATCACTCCAGATTGAATATGGTGTCAGTGAATACAATATCGCGAACAAACTGGCGGGGGGTTCGCTGGAACTAGTGGAATCTGAGACTTCTGATATTGCAGTACCAAGGGATTCAGAGCTAGTTCTGGAAGGACAAATCGACTTTCAAGAGTTGAACGACGAAGGACCCTTCGTTGATCTGACCGGCACATACGACGAGGTTCGAAAGCAACCAGTCGTGACTCTAGCGCGGATGAGGTACAGGACGGATTCGGTGTATCAGGCAATAGTCGCTTCGACGAAGGAACACTCCCTTTTCATGGGATTGCCTCAAGAGCTGAAAATACGCGAAGCTCTTTCAAAATCGGTTCCAGGTTCAAGAGGTATCAATCTGACGCCTTCGGGCGGCGGATACTTTCATTGTGTGGTCAGCATCGACAAGGGTAATGACGGCGATGGAAAGACCGCAATATTGAACTGCTTCGCGGCGTCTCATCCGCTGAAACTTGTGGTGGCAGTCGACAGCGACGTAGACCCGTTTGATCTAGAACAGGTAGAGTGGGCACTAGCAACGAGATTTCAGGCGAGCTCTGGGCTGATTGTAGTAAACGGAGCAAAAGGATCGAGTCTGGATCCATCCAGCGGAAAAACCGCGGTCACATCGAAGCTTGGGCTAGATGCAACACTTCCAGTCAAGGCTAACCGACAGGCGTTTGAGAAGGCGAAGGCGACTTCCTCGCCAAAGATAGATTCAATTGTGAAATCTCTTTCGAATTAGGGCAATAGGAATTATTCTCAATGTATCTTACAAACGCAGAAGAGAAAGCTCTGGCTGGGGAGCGAGGGGAAGCTCTTGAGATTGCCTATCGGGTTCTTGTTGCGATTGGAAAGCTTGGAAACGCAAAGAAACTGATACCAATCAAGTGGGCGCATGTCTCAGGAGTTTCATATCTCACGATTGGAGAGTACGGATTGGAGTTCCTAAAGACGATAAGTGGTTCTGGTTCGAAATTCAAGGTTTTTTCAACAGTCAATCCTTGCGGAATGGATGTCGAGAATTGGCGCTCGCTCAAGATTCCTGAAGATTATGCAAACAAGCAGCTCGAAATAATTGATTGTTACAAGAAACTCGGGATGTCCAACTCTTTTACTTGTGTGCCGTTTGAGACGTACAAGATTCCTAAGATTGGAACGCCGGTTGCTTGGGCAGAATCTTCAGCTGCAATTTTTGCAAACTCGATTTTGGAGCTAAGGACCAACCGAGAGAGTGCCGTGAGTGCGCTAGCATGTGCGCTAACTGGTAAGGCTGTGTATTATGACCTGCAGATATCTGCAAACCGAAAACCTGCCAAGAATATATCTATCAACTTGAGGAGAGGTCGAAGTTTTGGAGGTTCGCTCGATTACGGCATACTGGGCTACTTTTCAGGAAAACAAATCCCTGGAGTAATCGGATTCCAAGGTTTAAAGTCAAAGATCGAGCTTGCAGAGGCAAAGTCACTGTCTGCTGCAATAGGAACGGTTGGAAGTTCTGGGATGTTTGTGTTGAACTCAAAGGCGAAGGTTGAAACTATAGAATTCAATGACACCGACTACGAAAACACTATCGGAGAGCTGTCGCAGGCGGAAGAAGGGGAAGCGGTTGTATTTGGTTGCCCTCAAATGACACTTGAAGAATTGAAGGATCTGAGTCATTCCGTCAAGGGAAAACACTTCAAGAGACAATGCATCGTGTTTTGCTCGTCAATGATGTTTGAGAAAGCAAAGAGACTCGGACTGATTGACACCATCCAAAGTGCGGGAGCCACCTTTGTTAGAGACGCATGCGCAGATTTCACGCCACTCATTTCTTCGCTTGGTGTGGGGTCTGTAGTTACTGACTCTGCCAAAGGAGCCCATTACATGAGGAAAGTTCATGGAGTAGACATTTCACTCAAGAACACTCAAGCGATAATACGGGAGAACGTAGCATGAAGGAAATCAAACTCCGATGCGTAATAGATGGAGATCCGACTGGTGAGGTGCTGTTCAGCTTAAAACCGATAGCATTCCTTCAAGGAGTTGATCCAGAGAAAGGATGTGTATCTGACGATAAGCATGAGCTCTTCTCCAAACCATTCAAGGACAAGGTGCTTGTCTTTCCAAACACCGTTGGAAGTTCAGTAGGTGCTTACGTAATCTACCGGTTGAAGAAAAAAGGAAACGCGCCCAAAGCTATCATTAACGAGAAATCGGACATTATCACGGCATCGGGTTGCGCGATTGCTGGTATTCCGTTGTTTGACATTCAGAAAGGACAGTTATCAGATCTTGAAGATGTAAAGTCTGTCAGCTACAAGAGAACAAATTCGACTCTTGTGCTGAGCTAGGTTTTGACACTGAGTAGAGCTATGCTTGGCCATTGCAAAATTTCTACTCTTGGGTACAATATTGCTAATCTCTCCAATCGCGATAGCGGTGTTTCAGGAATCAGCCTGCGCCGGTCCTCAAGCTTACTGTCTGGGCAACACAATCAACAGATACGTCGACACATTCCTACCTTACGTGATGCTCTCCGGAGGTTTGTTCACAGCATATAGCATGAAGAAGATCGCAGACTCTCACAGAGCAGAGCCCGAGGATGAAATGGATTCTGACGAGCAAAGTTGATTATTGACAGACTAGATTGATGTTGTATCAACTTGCCCAGGAAGAAGTTCAACAGAGAAGCAGCTGAGAAGCAATGGACTGACTATTCAAAGAACCTCGTGGCTTCCATAATGGAGACTGAAAAGGAGGGTGTTGAGAAGGGCCTTTCGTCGTATGAAATTGAGAAACTCTGGCAAGAGAAAGTTAAAGAGAACGCAAAGAACAACATGCATGACTAACTCGAATTTTTCTCTGCAACATTTACTTCCTTACGTAATCTCGAAATAAATTGCCAGTGAATGATAAAAATTGAGCGAAAGTCTTCCTGCTCCGGAGTGAATATCACACCCTTTCTACATGTATGACATGATATATGAGATTCCAAACTCAATCAAGTCTACGCTTGAAACGGTCCGAAAAAGTCGGCTCGAGTTTGATTTGCCAGGACCTTTGGTATTTACCGGTAACGGAACGGCATCCTATTCTTCGCTGATGGGCTCTCAAGTCTTGAATCTCACGAAAACCAAATGGAGAGCGGTTCAGGCTTTCGAACTTGCAAATTATGAAAAAGGTTCTGGTGACGTGACAGTCGGAGTTTCGCACAGCGGGATCACCAAATCTATTCTGGATGCTTTGTCAAAGGCAAAATCAAAAGGAGCGCATGTGTCGGCGTTGACTCATTTTCATGACAGACCAATCTCGAGAGTCGCCGACAAGTCGCTTGTCATAGGAAGTGGTCCTGACAAATCGATGTGCCATTCAAAGACTTATGCTGCCTCTGCTGCAGCAGTGATGGAGCTGTCTCCTCGAATGACAGAAGCTCTAGGCAGCGAGCTTGAGTCTGTGAGGAAGCAATTTGACTCTGATCTCCTGTCCAAACTTGAGTTTTCGATCGATAGTACCGAAAGTCAAGCTAGACTTGCGTTTGACGTTCTAGGCAATGCATCGAAAATCTTCTTTGCGGCCGCGGGACCAAACCTCGTTACGGCCAGAGAACCGCACTCAAGATCAAGGAATCTAGCTATCTGCCGGCAGAGGGAATGGAGCTAGAGGAAATTCTACATGGCCCATGGACAACTTTCGACGACGAGACTCTGGTTGTGTTGATCGCTCCATCCGAATCTCCACGGCAAAGACCAAAGGACCTTATCGCTGCTTCAAAAAATGTTGGAGCTAAATCGATCGTAGTCAGTGATACGCTTGACTGGGAAGCTGATGCTATCTTTGAAATCCCAACGAAACACGAATATCTCTCGCCGTTTCTAAGTGTAATTCCATTGTATTTTTTTGCCTATTTTCTATCAGTGAAAAAGGGGAATAATCCTGATTATTTGCGCCATCTTAATCCAAGGTACTGGGAGGCTAGACGGAAAATCTTCCCCCGAGGAAGCACTAAACCACAAACGAAAGTAGATCAACGCTAATATGCCCAAATTCTTTGGGTATGTCTTTGAATAGCATTAATTGTCCGAAGGAGTTCAATCCACCAAGCAAGCCCCCGGGGTTCGCTGGAACTTGAGCGAAGTGTTGCCCCCTCATTCAAGTAAGATCTTCCAATCCACTGTTCTTGAGCCTCTAGAAGGTTTGGTGTCGGAATTTGAGGGATTACGCTCCAAACTAGACCCATCGATCAGTAGTGAACAGCTCCTTTCTGTTATTTTACATTACGAGAAGATATCTCGACTCTCATCTCGCTTGGGCAGTTTCGCATACATGTTTTTTTCAGAAAACACCAGATCTCAGGAGGCGCGGACTTTCAAGGCAAGGGCCGAGGAAATAAACGCTGACACTTCGAACCGAACGCTATTCTTCGAACTGTGGTTGAAATCACTCCCCGTTGAAAAGATAGATCGGCTCATCGCAGGATCTGGACAGTACTCCTATTTCTTGCGCAGGTTGATTCAGACAAAGCCCTACACTCTTTCAGAACCCGTTGAACAAGCTATAAACCTGAAGGACATGACAGGCCGTAGTGCACTACTCCAGATTTATCATCAGATACGCGACTCATTCATGTATGACGTTGTGCTCGAAGACGGTTCAAAGAAACTGACTGAAGAGCAGGTTCGCGATCTGTTCTACAGCCAGAAGAAGAGTGAAAGAAAATCCGCCTATCAAGGAATGCTATCGAAGTTCGAACAAAACCGCGATGTACTGGGCGAGATCTACAAGATGCTCGTGCGTGACTGGCGAAATGAGGGGATTAAACTGAGAGGTTACTCGAGTCCCATTTCCATCAGAAACATAGCAAATGACGTTCCAGACGAAGCCGTAAGCGCAGTACTGAAAGCGTGCAGAGAAGGAGCACCACTCTTCCAGAGATTCTTCAAATTGAAGGCCAAAATCTTAGGATTGCCCGACTACTCGAGAACTGATGTCTACGCCCCACTTCCACTAGAGGCTGAAAAAAACTACTCTTGGGAAGATGGAAGCAAACTGGTCTTGGACACGTTTAGGTTATTTGATGACAAGTTCGCGACTATGGCATCTAACCTCTTTACACAATCGCATATTGATGGCGAACCCAGAGAAGGCAAGATCGGGGGGGCATATTGCATGAGTGTTACTACTGAGATCGTGCCTTATGTGCTCCTAAGCTTCACGGGTACTCCTAGAAGCGTTGCTACGCTTGCACACGAACTAGGGCACGCTGTTCACGACCAGCTCTCAGCTAAACGCAACACTCAACTGACTTACGAAGCTCCGTTGCCGCTTGCCGAAACTGCTTCAGTTTTTGCAGAGCTTTTGCTGACTGACAGGATGCTTTCAGAAGCAGACACTGAAACTAGAAAGAGTCTTCTTGTGGATCTGATGAATGACAGCTATGCAACCATAATCAGGCAGGCATTCTTCGTCCTTTACGAACTTGAGGCTCATGAGTTGATTGCACAGGGAGTCAACGTCGATGAGTTGGGCGAAAAGTACCTCGCAAACCTGAGATCGCAGTTCGGTGATTCTCTAGCGGTACCTGATAACTTTGGATATGAGTGGTTATCAATACCTCATATCTATCAAACTCCATTCTACTGCTATTCGTACGCTTGGGGAAATCTGCTCGTCCTATCGCTCTACAGACAGTTCAAGAAAGAAGGGGTAAGGTCATTCGCACCCAGATACATGAAGATGCTTTCCTATGGTGGCTCCGCGTCGCCTGAAAGGATTCTCAACGAGAGCGGTTTCGATATCCGTTCAGAAAAATTCTGGAAGAGCGGGTTCGAAGAGCTTAGTTCGACGTTGGAAGAGCTCGAACGCCTGGTCTAGTTGTGAAAACATCAGTGTCTGCCTTTGGTAGCCTTTGAAGACCTCCTCCCACAGGTAGATATTGCAACCGTGAGATCCATCCTTGAAGATCTGAACAGGGTGACAGTCCAATGTGTGACAGGCAGCCTCAGGGAAGGTGTTCTCGTAGCGTACTCTTCAGGGATTGACAGTAGTATATTGGCCGAGCTAGTCCGGCAACAAAGAGGATGTGCAAAACTAATGACGATGGGGAGAGCCGGTTCCTCTGATGTGAAGACTACGGCAGTCGATAGCCTAGCGACCAAAGATGGCTTCGATCTTTCCTTTGGATACTTGACTGTGAACGAGGTTCAACAAGCCGCCACGAAAGTTGCAAGAATTGTTCGCGTCGATAATCTATCTCATTTCGAAGACTGTGTATCGTTCTGGTTGACAGCTAGCATCGGGGCAAAAAATGGAGACGGGCGATGCATCTTTTCGGCAAATGGTCCTGACGAACTTTTTTGTGGCTACGATAGATTTAGGAGGATACTTGATGAGAGTGGATATGGTGCAGTTGAGAAGGAGATATTGAAGGCGCTCGAGGCCGCGAAGAAATTGGGTGAGCAAGTAGCCCTGGCAGTATCTGAATTCGGATTTGAGATAAGAGAACCATTCATGAATGAATCTTTCAGGAAGTTTGCTCTATCTGTTCCTTCGGAGTACAAGATTCATAAGGGGAACGATCTTTTGAGAAAGAGAATCTGGCGTTGCTACGGCAGGGCTCTGGGAATTCCGGAGGCGACTGTAATGCGTCGGAAAAAAGCGATGCAATACGGTACGGGAATTCACTCTGTGGTTCTCTCAATGGTCAAGAAAGATCTTATCAAGGTTAAATTAGGAAACAACTCATGATGTATTCGGGATTTTCCAGGAATCGTGTTGCTCAGATTTGAACGGAAATCTAATTGGTGTTTTTGGATCAAACCCTTCGATCAAGACAGATTTCCTATCTTCGATAGGCAAAAAAAGCGAAACAGAGGGAATAACGATCTATCAGAGAAATGAGACAGGAAGGAAATTCTCGTTCTTGGACGATTCTGCTTTTCCAGATAAGATTCAAGGATATGCGCGAATAGGGGCTATCTCTGACCTCGCATACTACGTCTTTCCTGCTGACGGTAAACTCACTCCACCTGACGGCGAGCTCGCAATTCTCTTGGATTCGTTTGGGCTGACTGGCGAAATCCAAGTAATTGACGGATCAGCCGAAATGGCATCCAACCTGGTCAGTTCCTCTTTCAAGGGGCTTTCGCTATCAAAGTACCAAGTCTGCGCCAGAAGTGCCAAGTCCTCAGTAATCGATCTATCGAAGATAGTTCAGAGAACAGACTATCCAAAGGATCACGCATTGGTTTATGTTGATAGATGCTTCAACGTGAAGGGAGTTGGACTGGTAGCACTCGGTTTCGTTCTGACAGGAACGGTCTCAGTTCACGATAAATTAAGGATTATTCCGGGCGATATAGGCAAACTAGCAGAGGTGAAGGGAATACAGATCAGCGACGAAGACTATGATTCTACTGAAAGAGGTATCAGGGTTGGCTTATCTTTGAAGGGGGTCGAATTGAAAGACATGGACAAAGTGTCCTGGATGGATGACGGGTCTTTCAGGCTGTCATCATCTTTAGAGTTTGAATTCGCGCAGTCGACCTATTACAAACAGCCTTCAGTTGACAGGGATCTTCACATAGAAGTAGCTGGCGAACTTCTGACTACTAGGGTGACGCAGGGAGCCGCATCGAACAGGCGCATCGCAAAACTGACGAATTCTGTTCCCAGTTGGGATGGAATGCGAGTGAGCGTGATCGACCTCAATTCCAAAGCATTGAGGGTTATCGGCGGCGGAAAGATTCAAGCCTAGCCTTTACTTGTAGCATCCTATTTGATTTCGAGGACCGCACGCCAACTACCATGATATAAAAGGAACGTGGAAAGACGGAAGCAAATCCACAAGACTATAATATCCGAAGTTCACAATCAATTGGCTATGCAGACCACGGAAAAGATTGTAACGATGACACCGCTAGCGATTGAGCGCGTAAAGGAATTCATGTCAAAAGATGACTCTCAAGCAAATGGCCTACGCATCTTCGTAATGCAGGGTGGTTGCTCAGGATACCAATACGGGATGGTTCTCGAGAAGAACGCAAAGGGTGACGACCTTTCGTGGTCTGAGAACGGTATCAACGTCTACATTGATAACCAGAGCGCAAAGCTCCTGCAGGGTGCTAACATTGATTTCGTCGACACTGTCCAAGGATCTGGTTTCAAGATCGACAACCCAAACGCCGTTGCCTCTTGCGGTTGTGGAAACTCGTTCGACACCGAAGAATCAACTCACTCGCACGATGAGGCTGATGGATGCGGATGTGGAGGCGCCTGCGGTTGCGGCGGCCACTAGATACTTTTTAGAAATCAGGATTCGTAAAATTCGTCGGCGGGGATTGCTCGCCACGACTCATCATGTAAGTCGTTAGTTCCTGCTGCATAATCTCCTCGAATTTCTGGAAATACAACCTCGTGGCAAATGGCATGCTGTTGAGGTTCCTTTCTATCGCTGATACCACGTAGGGAATCGCTCGTTTGGAAGACTTGAACTCGAATTTCATTGGTAGTACTGGGTTTTGGACCACGTGAATGCTGTCTCGCAGCTCGCTAGTCGGGCAAAGCGACTTCGAGTCGCTCTCAATTACTGCGTACCATTTTGAAATCACATCACTATCCAATCCCACCTTGGCACCCTCGATTGTCTCAACAAGCTTGTTGAGAACGTTCACTTCGACGTTTTTCGATGAAACTGGTTCTGAACTCACTAATTCTTCACGCGCTTGAGAGAGCGAGTCTTTCTTATGGAAAGCGAAGCCAAAAACTGCTCGCCGATTGGTACAAATTTGTTTCACCCCGAAGTGAGTGAATCTTTTATCTCGCCGTCAAAGCTATTGAGTGAGTTCGAGTTTGAAACGACGCGTTATTTGCTTTGGCCTTGGTCCAATAGGTCTGTCGATTGCAAGGCTTGCGGCTAAAAGAAGATCAATTGAGATTGTTGGGGCTGTTGACACAGCTCCGGGTTTGGTGGGGAGAGATCTTGGCGAACTCTTGGGTATTGGAGGTATGGGAATCATGGTTCAAAACAACGGACACGATTTGTATCGCAAAGCAGACATCGTACTTCATGCAACCACCTCGTTCCTTTCAAGCGCGAGATCCCAACTCGAAGAGTTTTGCCGAAATGGGGTGGATGTAGTCAGCACCTGCGAGGAGCTAGCGTATCCTTGGTTCTCACACAGACTGATTGCAAAGGAATTGGATTCTGCCGCAAAGCGTCGCGATGTAACTTTATTGGGCACAGGAGTGAACCCAGGTTTTGTCATGGATGCGCTAGCAATAACATTGAGTGGGGTTTGCGAGCAAGTCAGTGAAATACGGGTTACGCGTGTCCTCGATGCGACAAAGAGACGACTCCCATTCCAGATGAAAGTAGGAATTGGGCTCGATGTGAGGGAATTCTATCAAAACGTGAGAACTGGCAAATTCGGACACATTGGTCTGCCTGAATCAGTCGCGATGACCTGCGCTGCAATGGGCTCGAGAATTGAGCGATTTGAGCAGAAGATCCGGCCAAAGATTGCAAGCAAAAATCTAACCACTGAAAACTTTGGCACAGTACGGAAAGGGAAGGTCGTTGGGCTAATTCAAGATGGGAGTGGCTTCGCAGGAGGGAGCCGGGTAGCCAAGTATCACATCGAGATGTACGCTGGTGCAATGAACCCGCATGACGAGATAGAATTGGTCGGCGTTCCACGAATCTCGCTGAGGATTCCAGGCGGTACTCCTGGAGACATAGCAACAGCTGCCGTGATCGTTAACTCGATTCCCCGCGTCGTTGAATCTGCTCCTGGGCTGATCACGGTAATGGATCTTAGACCGGCATGCAGCACTCTTGGAGCTGAGTAAGGCTTGATTCTATTCAACTGACGTGAGTAAGAATCTCTTCTGCTAATGAAGCACCGTTCACCAGAGACTGTAGTTTCTGGATAGCTACTGGATATGTAACATTTCCAAAACCAGCGAATGTTTCAAACCCGCAATCGGTACTTGCCAGCAATCTTTCAGGGCCGATCTTTTCGTATTTCGCCACTCTCTCGATCCTCGAAGCGACTGTTTCGGGAGTTTCAACGATTGGAGTTTTTACGTCGATCACACCCATCGCGAAATTTAATCTGGCTGGCCATTCGTGCTCTCTTAAGTAATTCTCCAAAATCAAAGCATCTCCCTCATGTCTTGGGTTTGCCATCTCTCCGACTATGGTACCCACCTTCAACCTAAGAATTTCTGGAAGCACTTTGGCATAGTCTGCGTCGAAGATGTGCGAACCCACCCAGTTTCCGTAGCAATAGTGGACTCGGATTCTATCCCCAGGCAATCCAGCAATTGCCTCGTTTATTGCGTCGATGTGTCTTGGCAAGGCTTCGAAAAAGTCTACTCCCCACACTCCCCGTTGCTTTCCCATCGCAAGATCTGGCGCGTCAATTTGCAGATCGATTCCATCTACTTCGAGTATCGCCTTGTACTCTTTGCGTAGCTCACGTGTTACATCAAAGAGATATTCGTAGTGATCCCCGTAGACTTTTTCTCTGGGGAAACAGATCGTTACTACTCCGGGTGATGGTGATGGAAGAAATATTCTCTTTGCGCCTTCTTTATTAGCTATCTTGACCGCATCTCGAGCCTCATTTGAGGCAAGCTCTCTGCCAGTGTAGCTGAGCTTCTCCTTAATCCTGGGCACTGAAAAATCGTTTCCCTGCCTAGGCGCAAGTGTCTGAGGACTGGATTCTCTCATTTCTTGGACAAAACTGGGATGTAGAGGCATCACCACTTTCTCAATATCTGAAAAGCCTTCGAACCTATTAGGAAGAAACCAAGAGTAACCGGCCTTCCTTTGCTCTCCATTACTGACCCAGTCAAGGCCGCGCGAAATTCCACCAGGATGTAATTGGTCGCGAACTGCTCTAATCTCCGCATCCGCTATCAATCTAGAGTGTCTTTCAGATATCTCTCCCGTCGGAGAATCTACGTGGTTTAGGATTTTCATTATCTCTGTCGTCCGAAACCAGCTTCCGACCATCGTTGTACGTATCATCTAAGGATACACTTTTGTTATAGAGAGTCGAGAAAATTAATGTCTATATCTTTCATTCGGCGCTTCTAATCATATCTTTGATTGTTGAGGGGTCTGGCGTGGTTATCCCAGCATGCTCAAATTGTCTTGTAATCGAGTTTGATTCTAATTCAGTGGAATAACTATATTCTTGAGATACCGCGTTAATGATTTTTTGATCAAAGCCCGTGATTTTTGAATACTGATCGAGAAAAGAATCAGGCGCCCTTGAAAATTCCAATATCGAAGCCTTGAATCGTTTCGCGATCTTTGACATTATTCTATCACTTAACGTGTTGCTTGCAGAGAGTGTGCAGCAAATATGGTCCTCAAGATCATTATAAGTTACAATCTTGGTTAAACAATGTTTTTTCGTTAGAATCGTAGCATAAGGTTCCCAGATACACGCTGCGTCAAATTGCTTTGAAACCATGCCCTTTGTGATCTCTCGTGGGTTAGATGCGTATATTACCGCGCTTCTTTCAGCAAGAAAATGCTCATGAATAGAAGTTTTCATCAGGAGCTCCATTGTCGAAAGCTTAGTCGTAGCAACTCTGGGGCTAGAATGAAGTTCTCGAGTTGCAGATACTACGCTTGATCCACCAGAACCTGCCGGCGCAATAATCTTGAATGGGGCACCGAGCGAGCAGAACATGAAACCGGCTAGTATCGGAGCGATTCCAAGGTCTAGCCTCGAAAGCGAAAGATCCCTTGCAACGTCCAATCCATTTTCGTAAATCTGGAAATGAATATCAATTCCAAGGGCGTCCCTCATGTTTTTCCTAAATGGAACTATAAACGGGTACTCGGCAGATCTCGTAAACCCGAGACGAAGATGATGTTTTCTTCCCTTATGCAGCTCAGTTTCAAGAACTACTCGATAGTTCTTACCAATTGGAAATCTGGATACGAGTGACTTCCTTTCGAGTGAAGACAGAATTTCAGAAGTCCTGCTTCTTGACAAGCCGGTCTGACCTACAAGCTCGGATTGAAGCATTTCTCCTCCGTTTAGAGCTAGCGAAGTGAGTGCTCTCTCTTCTCCGCCGGACATTACGCATCGCATATCTGGGGAACACGGATAAATACCTAACTAAAAATCCGAACATGTGTTCGGAGACATTGGGCAGTAACAACAAGGAATCGAACATATTTGCACGCGAAGCTACCGGCCTCACGAGGCAAGTCTCCTTTCTTGATACAATTGCAATCAACGTCAGTTACATGTCAGTAGGCTCGGCCTTGGCTCTGATCGGATTCACCATGTTTTACTTGCCAACCGTTTCTGGAGTCAATTTGGTTTATGGGTCCATGATAGGTGCATTGATTGCTATACCTCAAGTATTTGTCTACACGATGATGCAAAAGCGCGTCTCAAGAACCGGTGGCGACTACGTGTGGATGTCCCGTTCTCTCGGTGGATTTCTAGGAAGCTCTGTCACGTTCATGGGAATAACCATGGAGACTATGCCTTACCTAGCGTTAATCGCACTTTCTGCTGTGTTTGCAATCGGTTCGGTGGGAGTGGTTCTGGGAGATGCTGGTTTCAATTCGCTGGCTTCTTCTGGAGCGAATCCTCTGCACCAGTTTATCGTTGCCTCAGTCATTTTCGTTGCTCTTGTCGGTGTTAACATCGTTAGGCCGCGAACGGGATTTAGAATCATATCGGTATTCTGGACTGTAGGAATCCTGGCATTGATCCTTTCAATCCTTTCACTGCTTGTTGCTGGAAGGGCTGGGGTTGAAAACTACGTCAATACATTGAATATTCCTAACACTACTTATTCATCCATACAAGCCTCTTATCATGGACCAAACTTCAATTTTCAAAACACGCTCCTCATACTTCCCTATTTTGCGCTATTCAGCTATCCATGGTTTAATGCTGCGCCGTCGGTGGGATCAGAGATCCGCGGCGGAAAGGCGGTAAGATGGAACGCACCGCTGTCTTTGCTGCTCACGTTCATCGTGATCACAGTTCCTTTCGCAACTATGTATTTCGTTGGTGGCTTTGCTTTCACTAACAGCGCTCTCGTAAACCGGAATCTTGTGTACGATCATTCTTTCAATTTCTGGACTCTCGCTATGGGCGTATCAAATAATTTCATAGTTGAACTTGTGATAGGGCTTGGCTGGATTCTTTTCACGATGGCTGTCCTTGCATTCGGCATCATCACGATATCCAGATATCTATTGGCTCAGTCATTTGACAGGTTTCTCCCAGAAAGAATTTCTTACGTCAGTCCTAGATATTCTTCACCTATCATTGCTCATCTCATTGATCTGGTAGTAACAGTTGTGTTGATCGGACTTGCTTCATTTCTTTATGGTACGATTTCCTCGCTCTACGGCGCCGTGGTAGCATCAATGATTTACTTTGCATTTGTTGGACTGGCCGCAGTCGTTTACGCCCTAAGAAACGAAAAGTCGAGCAAGAAGGCGATACTTGCAATTGCAGGAATACTGCAAATACTGGTGTTCAGTTTTCTTGTGTATGAATTTTTTGCCTACCATGACGTATGGGGCGGAAATGCGTTTGCATACGGGTATATTGTAGTTACATTCATAGTTGGTGCGTTAATTTATGCGGCTTCGAAGAGAATTCATCGAAAAAATGGGATAGACATTTCGCTTGCGTTCAAAGAGATACCTCCGGAATAGATCTACTTTTTTCTTGCGAATGTTTGTGACGCGTCAACAAGGTCTTCAACGTCATTTTCCGAGTGAACAGTAGAAATTGCTCCAATGTGACCTGGAAGGAAGTAGATTCCATGTTCTGCAATCATGGAGAAATAGTATTCCTTCTCGAGCGTTCTATTCGATGAATCCACATCGTCAGGGGATGAGATTTCCTCTTGCTCGTCAGTGAGAAAATGCGTTGCAAATAGCGAACCTGACCCGGTGGTCCTTGTTCGAAAGCCGTTCTCCCCAAACATCTTGTCCACGGATGTTCGCAGTTTGTTTCCCATTTTCTCAAGTCGCTTGTAGATCGATTTCTTGTTCTCCATCAGGTGTCTTAAAGTTGCGATTCCAGAGCACATGCAAAGAGCATTTTCCGAAAATGTGCCTCCGCCTATCCAAACTCTCTCAGTCTTTGACTTGTACCTAGAGACGTTTGCCAGTTCGAGGATTTCCGATCTGCCGACGATCGCTGAGACAGGTAACCCTCCGCCCAATATCTTCCCAAGAGTGGTTACATCGGGCGTGATTCCGTAGTATTCCTGCGCCCCTCCAAGCGACAGACGAAATCCCGTTATCACTTCATCAAAGATGAGGAGTGCTCCGTTTTTCGAACACTCGCTACGTAAGAATTTGAGATACTCTTTCTGTGCTGGAAGCACTCCACCTCCTCCCATCACGGGCTCTATGATTATACCTGCAATTTCTTCTGGAGATTCTCTAAGAATACGTCTAGTCTCTTCCAGATCGTTGAACCTTGCAAGCTTGACAAGCTTGTCATCTTCTGCTATCATGCCGGCACTTTCTGTGACGGTGTATGGTTGGGTTACTCCTACAGCTAGAGCAGAATTGTATCCATGCCATCCGCCTGCAATTTTCACAATTGTCTTGCGTTTTGTGTAGCCGCGCGCGAGCCTGACGGCATACATGGTGGCTTCTGCCCCTGTCGAGCAGAACCTCACAGATTCAGCGCTGGGGACGGTATCGTTGACTAGTCTAGCTAGTTCGTGAGCAAGCCTGTTTGGAGTGCCGTAGAGAAGGCCGTTCGAGACCTGTTTCTTTAGCGAGCTTACAACAAAAGATGGCGAGTGACCAGAAATTAGGGCAGTATGTCCCATCCAGTAATCAGTGTACCTGTTTCCATCAACATCCCAGATGTATTTGCCTTTGGCCATATCTGTGTAAAATGGGTACGGATCGAAAAAGCGTGCATTGTGGCTTTGCCCACCTGGCATTATCCTGGATGAGTCAAGATACATCCGGTAGGATTTTCTGGTCTTGTTCCTGTATATTTTCTCAGTATCTGCGATCTTCTTTTCCGATGGACTCTGCAAGCGGAATTTTTACCTGTCTAAACCTTTCTCTTTGCAAAGTTGTTTTTATCAGCGCTGAGAACGAGAGTCTTAACAAAGCATGTAGTCTGGTCGTTGATCTCGGATCCAGGGACTATGAATGCTCCGATAGTTGCGTCAAGAGTGAAGTCAGCGTCTTTCGTGCTTCCCTTAAACTTCATTCTCACTTGTGTTGGTTGGGGCTTCATGATTGAATTCTCATCCATAGCAAGCTTCACGTTCTTATCTCGTTTTTCAAACCATTGAATTACGTTAGTCCCTGTTTCTTTGGGAAGAGTTCCCAACTGAAACTTCTTGTGGGTCTTGTTGTACTCCTCCAAAAGTACTTTGGCGCATTCCTTGGTGAGTTTATCAACATACTCGTATGATTTTTGGACGAGTTCCTTTCCAGTAAGGGGATCTGTCATGAGCAGGAAATAACTCGGACATTTGCAGTAAATATGTTTGGCTCCTGTTGCGATAACCCTATGGTTGCTGCCATCTAGCCTTGAATACGGCAAGCAACAGGAAAAACAACGTAAACCCAATTAGAGCGAGCCAGCTGAGCTCAATCTGCCCGAAGGAATAGTTCTGAAGGCCGAGCATAGATTGTATTAGGATTGAAAGATGTGTCGTCGGAACCAAATAAGCCAAGAATCTCAAACTCTTTGGTATAATTGTAATCGGATAGAACACGGGCGGCAGCACAGTCAGAAGTGTCGTAACGAGAGAAGTGATCGTAAATGCACTCCTGCTTTGCAAAATGTAAGTTGAGAGAAAGAATCCGAGGGCGGAAGCAAAGATCCAAGTAAGTATCATCATTATAATCACCAGCGGAAAGCTCCAACTGATCAATCCAAGATATGCGTATAGTCCTATTATAACAGCAAGCGACGGGGCGACGAATGTGACTTCTCCAAGACTCAAACCTACTAGATAGTCCACGGCTGAGACAGGAGATGCAACACAGAAATCTTGGAATTTGTATTGGATCCTGTACATTGTTGCATCTGCACCTAAGAACAGTCCAGCAGAAACGAGGATTGATATTGTTCCACCGATCACTCCGTAGGAGAGGTAGCTTCTACCGCCGATCACGAAGAGAAAGAAGACCAGGGGGAACGGGGTCGTTGAACTGAAGATTCTCATCCCGGGCTGCCTCATTACGACTAAAAGTCCGG
>DAHVAI010000443.1 GCA_027314685.1 Nitrososphaerota archaeon
GATTATCCCAAGTGGTTCTACTATTATTGGATACTATTTCATTTGCCAGAGTATAGGCGCATAGCAGAAGGTAAAGCCACAACTATGGGCCATATTCAAAGACATCATCTTACAAGTTCCTTAGTTCTGGTCCCTGATAAAACAACTCTTCAAAGAATGGACAAGATATTGAGCCCGCTTATTGAAAGAATTATCGAAGTAAATGTGGAATCTAGACTCCTCTCTCAAACACGAAACTTGTTACTGCCGAAACTTATGTCAGGACAATTAAGAGTTCCTCCTGGAGTTAGGTAACATGCCAGGAGTCATACATGAGTCGGACGTTGAGGAAAATGTACTATCAATACTGGAAAGCCTTCGTTATGAAATAATCCGAGGAGACAATGAGAGCTATCTTCCGAGAGGACAACTAGCATTGAGAGGCGATTACAAAGAAGTCGTTCTTGTAAAAAGACTGAGGGACGCGCTGAAGAAGATAAATCGTAGGTTTCCTGACGACGCGATTGAACAGGCAATAAAGCAGGCCTTGAGGAACGAAAGTCAGAAGCTTATTGCAAATAATGAGAATTTTCATCGGATGCTCGTTGACGGAATAGACGTTCCAATCCAAGCTCAAGATGGGGAATCTTACAAGAAGGTTTGGCTTTTCGATTTTGAAAATCCTGACAACAACGAGTTTTTGGCAGTCAATCAGTTTACAGTCATTGAGAATGGCATCGAAAGAAGACCCGATGTAATTCTGTTTGTCAATGGGATTCCTCTCCTGATCCTCGAACTGAAAAATCTGGCAGATGAAGACGCCACCATTTGGACTGCGTTCGATCAGTTCCAAACTTACGAGGATCAGATGCCGTCATTATTCCGATTCAATGAGATTCTCGTCATAAGCGACGGAATAGAAGCAAGGGCAGGAACAATCACATCCGAAAAAGAGAGGTTCATGCAATGGAAAACAATCAACGGTGAAAAACCAAAGAAGGGATTGACGGAGATCGAAGTTCTCTTAAGAGGAATCTGTGACAAGCAAAGGCTTCTGGATATTGCGAGGAATTTCATTGTTTTCGAAAAAGCCAAGGAAACGAAAAAGAAACTTGCGGCTTATCATCAATACTGGGCTGTAAACAAAGCGCTAGAATCGACAAAGATTGCAAGAAAAGGAAACAAAAAAGCGGGAATCGTCTGGCACACGCAAGGCTCTGGCAAGTCTTTGACAATGGTATTTTACTCGGGCAAACTTGTCAGAGAATTGGATAATCCAACTATTGTTGTCCTAACTGACAGAAACGATTTGGACGACCAATTATTTGGAACTTTTGGAAGATGCCAAGATATTCTTAGACAAGAGCCCGTTCAAGCTGATTCGAGAAAAAAGCTACAGGAACTGCTTCGGGTTTCTTCAGGCGGCGTGGTGTTTACGACCATTCAGAAATTCTTTCCTGAAGAAGACAGGGAAGTGTATCCAATGTTATCTGAAAGAGACAACATCGTTGTCATCGCCGATGAGGCCCATAGAAGCCAGTATGGATTTTCTGCGAAGATCCTGGATAGGAAAGACAAGACGCTGATTACCTACGGTTACGCCAAGTACTTGCGAGATGCTCTGCCCAACGCATCGTTCATCGGATTTACCGGAACTCCAATTGAAAAGGCCGACAGATCGACTCCTGCTGTGTTCGGAAAATATGTCGATACCTATGATATTGAACAGGCAGTAGACGACGGTGCTACGGTAAGAATCTTTTACGAAAGTAGACTCGCCAAATTAGAGCTCAAGCCCGAAGAAAGACCAAAAATAGACAAAGAGTTCGAAGAAGTAACAGAGGGGGAAGAGGTAGAAGGCAAGGAGAAACTGAAAAGCAAATGGGCTCGAGTTGAGAGAGTTGCGGGCTCACCAATGAGAATTGATAGAATAGCCCGAGACATAGTGAGCCATTTTGAAGATCGGACGTCAGTCGTGGAGGGAAAGGGAATGATTGTTTGCATGTCGAGAAGGATATGCGTCGATCTGGTAAACACAATAGCAAAACTCCGACCGGATTGGTACAACAAAGACGACGAAAAGGGGATTGTTAAGGTCGTCATGACTGGTTCTGCTTCAGACCCCAAGGAATGGCAAGAGCACATTAGAAACAGAATCAGGAGAAAGAAAATAGGAGACAATTTCAAAGATCCCGACCTCGAGCCTAAACTAATCATCGTAAGAGACATGTTCTTGACAGGTTTCGACGCACCTTCTCTTCATACCATGTATCTGGACAAACCAATCAAAGGCCACACGTTGATGCAGGCAATTGCCAGAGTAAACAGAGTCTACCACGGGAAAGAAGGTGGTTTGGTAGTTGATTACATGGGCGTGGGGGCCGAACTGAAGAAGGCTCTCATTGATTACACCACTAGTGGCGGAAAAGGAAAGCCCACTTTCGACCAAGAAAGGGCAGTCATCTTAATGCAGGAAAAATATGAAGTTGTGAAAGATATGTTCCACGGATTCAATTACGGAAGATTCTTTGAACTCAAAGCGAGTGAGCGAATTACATTCATTCCCCAGGCAATGGAACATATTCTCAAGGAACAAGGTAAGAAAGAGAGGTTTGGTAAGGAAGTTACTGAGCTGCTAAAGGCATTTTCTTTGGCTGTTCCTCACGAAAAAGCGATGAAGATCAAGGAGGATGTTGGATTATTCCAAGCAGTAAAATCTGCAATCTCCAAGACCACGGGCACACAAAAAGAGAATGAAGAGAAGTTCGATACCGCGATCAAACAGATTCTCTCGAAAGCAGTGATATCTGATAGGATAATAGACATTTTTGAAGCTGCGGGAATACAAAAACCAGAACTGTCGATTTTGTCCGAGGGCTTTCTTGCTGAAGTCAAAGAAATGCCCCAGAAGAATCTTGCATTTGAGGCTCTCAAAAAGCTGCTAAATGACGAGATAAGATTCATCTCCAAGAGAAACCTAGTTCAAGGAAAATCCTTCATGGATATGCTGGACAAGACGATCAAGAGGTACACCAATAGGAGCGTGGAAGCAGCTCAGGTTGTAGAAGAGCTCATAGAACTGGCACGAAAAGTCAGGGAGGAGAAAAACAGAGGAAAGCAACAAAGCCTGAGTGACGATGAGTTAGCATTTTATGACGCGCTGGGCGTGAACGACAGTGCAGTCAAAATCTTAGGAGATGAAATTCTGCGAAAAATTGCCTTGGAGCTCACCCAGATGATAAGGAGCAGTGTAACTATTGACTGGACCCAAAAAGATAGTGTGCAAGCGGAAATCCGTCTGAAAGTCAAGAAAATTTTGAGGAAATACAACTATCCTCCAGACAAACAACAGAAGGCCACTCAAACAGTGTTAGAGCAAGCAGAATTGATTGCCAAAGATTGGGTCGCGAAGTAAGAAACGAGTGATAGAAGCAGAGAGGATTTGAGGATCCCCGCTTAAGCTGGTCACACTAATAATATAATAAGAAAGGTTTCTTTTGTCCAATTCGATTGAATTTCCGAACTGTCCTTAGACCGCTTGAGAAAAAGAAACTTGATGAGTTGGAAGCGGCGTTCAGGTCCAATAAGAAAGTCCTTTTCACTGGGAGTCTGGGAACTGGAAAGACCGTTACTGCGTTAGTTTACGCCTTATCCAACTTGCCCGTGATATTCCTGTGTTCCAGTTATCAGGCTGTCGATGAATTATTAGAGTCGACCCAATCTCTGTTCAGAAATAAGCTAAAGGATCTTGTAATTGCGAAACCTGTAGGAAGGGAAAAAGCATGCAAGATTGTTGGATGTACACATAGGCTAGCGTGGAAGCCACAAGAGCTTAGCGGTATCGTAACCGCAGAAAATGTTCCTGCTCCTTATTGTCCGTATGCCTCACTCATCCAGATCAGCAATGAGAGAGCCGATTTGGTAATTACTCATCATGCTCTATTCAAGGCAGATCGTCTGTTAGCTAATCGGAACAAGGGCCTAGTAATTGACGAATGTGATGAATTTGTAAAGCCGCATGATTATTTGCTCTTGAGATATTCAGGTGAGAAATCTACTCACTTGGGCTTGGAGTCTGATGAACTTTCGAAGATTATTAGAATCATAGAGCGGCTAAAGGAAAAACCACCAAGTCAAGATCCTACCAAACGCGAAAGGCTCAAGGCGCTTTGCGATGAGTGTCTTGACTTTCTCAGCGAGACTTACACGATAGGAGATATCCCACGCATTGAAGTCACTCAGGTTCAAAAGCTGATTCTCGATACAAATCCTTCGACGCCAGATGCTTTGGTTCATGGAATTGTAACTGCGGATTCTGAAATTGAATCCAAAGTTGAGGTACTGAATAGAGATGAGAGTCTAGAACAACTCAGAACAATATTCAGAGGATTCCAATTGGCAGACTTTAGACTTCTTCCCAGAAATATGAAGGAGTCCATGATAAATTTCTACAACGTGGCTTGTAATGCGGTAAAGTTCTATTTCATCAGTAAGCGCCCGAGTCTGTCTAGCCCTCGCGGTTACAGAGAAATTCGAATGGCAGATGCTCTGGGAGACTTTGCTGAGGGGTTCAAAAATGCTCTATTGATCTCTGGCACGCCCCCGGTCTCTCTGGTTGAATCGACAGTTACCGTATCAATGGACGATTTGTCGAATCATCGCAAATTATTGTTTATTCTGTTCAGGAATGAAAGAGAATTGCGGCTTCTCGTTCAACAGCTTTCACAGCGGTACAATCTTCTTGGTGTTACGACCAGCACGAATAGAGCAAAATGGAACTCGAAACGATTGGGTGGTGTTGTGATCAATGAGTATCATAACATCGAGGATTTGAGGAACGAACTTGCTTCAAGGAAAGGGATTTTAGTGTGGAATTACTATCGCTCCAACTTCTCAAACGCTGTTAACTTTCTCAATGT
>DAHVAI010000450.1 GCA_027314685.1 Nitrososphaerota archaeon
CCATGCTGTTCAAACCAAGATACGCAGAACCGTGTCTCTGCATCCATTTCCCCTTCTTCGTGCCTGAGGAAAGTCTCTAGCTCTTGATTGATTGATTGTAGTGCGTAACGTACTGTCATTGCAGTGCCGTCTGCATTCAGAACTTTTGCGTACCTGCTGAATATGGCCATCCCTGGTCCAATGGATGCCTGTGCCAAATCCACTGGCGCAACGGATCCCTCTTGAAGATGCGAAATTGCCTCAGGCAATTCTCTTCGCAGGGCAGAGACAAATTCCCTGTGTGTTGCCACAGAGGCGGCGCTGCTCTGCGGTCTGCAGACTATGACAATTGATGATGCCAGAACATTGCTTCCAGTCTTTAGCCCTTGATCACGTTCCGTATGAATTGGCCAAGTCGCTGTTATAGAAAGTCCTGACTTTAGTAGGCCCTCCAGCATCGTCTCCCATCCTGTGGATGCCCGTGAAATTTCACCTGTTTCTGTAGACTCTTCACTCTCAGATTGTTTGAATGCATAGAATAGAGTGACCGGATACGATGGATTCTGCGACTTATAGATGTTGTTGAATACCTTCTTTAAACCCTCCTCAAAGAAATTGGACGCCTTTTCCCAGTCTCCTTCCCACCGAAAAGGTGAGGCAATCAATTCCTGTCGTTTCGGTACAAGCATTGTGCTAAATAGATTCGGATAAATATTGCTAAGAGAACGCCTTAGCCAAATGTAGAAGAAATCTGACAAATCTGCATATCCAATGTTGTCATAATACGGAGGATCGCTGCATACAACTAGAGGGCCAGTTCCATCCACACTTGACATAGCATCAAGTTGTTTCACATGTGACGGATTATTGGCTGGAAGGAGTTCAAGCACTCTGGGAATCCATTCCAGCGAGCCGGACCAACTGCCAGTGCTATCCGATAAGACATTTGCTTCAGCGAAGTTCCAGACCATGGGTATGGCCTGTCGACCAAATGTCTGTTCAACCTTTTCCCCTATGTTATTCCATATGCAGATTGTTGTGGATCTGTTAGCGAGTCGGTCCACAGCGAAAGCAAGGTAAGTGGCAATGGCATCAGCATATGCCGTTGCGCCTTTACCACCTTCTTCTGCCCTCTTGCCGTCGTCAGTCATGCCGGCTTCTACAGCATCCTTTTTGCAGTTTTCCCAGGCTTCAGCAATCAAATCAGAGAAGATTGATATGGCAACAAGCTGCCTGGAAGTAAAAAGGTCACGGTGTTTTGTCATCCCGTACAGCTGAACCCGAAAACCCAAAGCATGCTCAGGGATATCGCTGTCTGGGACATTTCTATAGAAAGCGCCCGCGGCAATCTCTTCCTGATCAATGGTTGGGGGAAGGTAATCTCTTCCTTTTCCACTGTCAACAACAATCGCCATGAGTTGAGTGCCCAATCGTCTAGCCTTTCCTTCCGAACGTATATATCCGAATGGAATTGGTGATTTGCATAGGAGGCATTGCGCACCAGTGCGTTTGACATTGCCCTCCCTTGCATATTTCTCTCCTTTTTGGATGAAAAATTCGACCTCTTTCTTCCCCTGCTTCGGTGCTGGAACAGTATATATATGCTCCCCTTTGCGCTTCGACAGACAGAAAGACCTGACTAGTGGCACACTTGATTCACATACAGGATTTGGGCACTTTACGGTGCGTGCCCAAATCCATGCAATTACGGGCGCTCTTTTGCCATCGGGCAATGTTGCTTCTGGATACAAATGGCTTATTCTTTTTGCTGCTTCAATCTGCATCCACGAGCCATAGAAACGAACATCTTCCGCCAATCCCCGTGCTCCCTTCCAGCCCTTTTTTGACAGTCTCCCTTGTTCTCTCGACAGACTATTGACGGGTGGCATACCTGCGAACCGCATGGGAATTTCCGTCATCGCTTTAGTGATCAGCACCGCTACAGGATTCAGATCACTAGCATAAGCCTCAAGACCTAGACGTTGAGCTTCTAGAGGAATGCTTCCTCCTCCACAGAAGGGGTCCAGAATACTCGGTGCATTCTCAGAAAGGTATGCATTAATCTTGGAAGGGGACAAGCCATCAGGAAGCTCTTCTCCCTTGGATCTTGCTACGCTTCTTGCGATCTCGCGTTTGGCCTTGTTTAGGATACTTTCATTGGTTATATTCTCCCAAACGACGAGATCCTGCAGAATTGAGAATAATCGCATTCTCTCTTCTTTGGCTTTCAAATCATCTGCGATATAGCTAGCTGGGTCATCTACCAGGCTTGAGAAAATCACTGCCCGACAAGCCGCTAGAGGCCTTCGGGCCCACCAGATGTGTAAAGTTGAGGGATGACCATGACGAATGCTCTTCTCCCTGGAGGACTGAGCATTGATTGCCCCTAGTGGAAGTGCTACTTCGATCAACTTCTTATTTCCGCTCACGATGGCTCACCGCCCTTACCTATGAGCTTCTGAATGTCGAAATTCTCACTTACGACGTTGAAATCTGGCTCCTTTTCGAATGGGTTTTTAACATAGGTCACTTTTACAGTATCATCTTCTCGAACTGTCACGATCGCGAGTATGAATGTGCTGGGACGGTTGAGGCAAGTCATTATCTCCGTGCGTGTGACGGTAACAGTCTTCTCTCCCTCAATCCTGCCTTTTACCTCGATGAATAATAACTGCTTGGCCTTTGGATCTCTACTCTCAATGTCGTAACCGGGATTGTTGTGAGGTTTTGATTGAGGCTCCCTTCCAAGTCGTCTTTCAGCTTCCATCACGGATTGCACAGCAATCCGATCTATCTCATCTCGGCCTTTGGAGGACAGTTTAGATGGGGGTTCTTCATTGTAAGTCTTTTTGAGCATTCCCGATGGAATTACCACAGCACTGCCAACCATTATTGGTGGTCTCATGTTAATATTCCGTTCCCTATCTAGTTCAGCCATGCGACCATTGAGTCTCACATGTAATTCTTCTGCTCTCTTCCTGGCTGTTCCCGAACTCAACCTTGTCTTCTTGCCCTTCAATTCATCTTCTTTGAGTTCATTGGCTCGTCTGTCCCATAGGCTAATTTCCCTGAGAAGTCGCTCTCTTACTGCTAGCTGAGTTTTTTCTACAATCTTATTTCTGCGTTCACTTTCCTCCATGAAGATTTTGGGCAAGACTACGCTAGAAGCGAAGTTAAGAGGTCCGACTTCGGAGACTGTCGACAAGGTTTCATGTACAGCTTGGGGGACGAACTCTCCAGAAGCAAGCGCTCGGTAGTCAAGATAGGGAGCGTAGCCCATATCCCTGCAATCTCCGTTCTGAGTGCTCTCCACAAAATGGAGTTGGTTCGATACGACACGATTATTCCCACTAGTATCAGTTCGTCCGTCTATTATCTCACTTTGGATAAACCAAAGCGAGCGTATTTTATTCGCACCGTCATTTGGATCAACCAAAATGGCCCCTCTCTGAAGGATAGCTCTCTCCTCTAGGGTAAGGTCGATGCAGGCATCTAATAGGGGATGACCCGGACACACGAACTCCGCTGTTGGTTTCCCGGGAACGTTGATGAGATCCTTGTCGAATGT
>DAHVAI010000228.1 GCA_027314685.1 Nitrososphaerota archaeon
CCTCTATCTTGTCAAGGGTGTCAAGATTAATCGGGACGCCTACTTGTAGTCTCTCTTGTCTCTTTGTCAAATCCCTCCTCAACAGTATTTCCATCTCTCGTAATGCGATGTCTTTATCTTTCGGAGTGATTTCCTTTTCTAATATCTCCTGCTCTACTGGTGTTACGTTTGCAAAGTACCTTTCTGTTTCTCTAATTCGACTCTGCAAAGTCTCGATTCCTTGTTCGTACTGTCCATCCCAAACAGAATTGTCAATTGTACCCTCTAGACAAGCGCGGAAAGATGTTATGGATATCTCTTTCACTGAAGCCAATCTTCTATCCGCTATGTCGAATGCTGCCTTTTCAAATGACTTTGCTCTGTCCCTCCAGAACTCCTCAAGATCTATAGGTTTTCCATAGTCTCTCCCTTCATTAGCCCCATCTCCAGTTAAATCTTGAAAGTCAAGCGCTTCTAGCCTTTGAGCAATCCATACAGCTGGGCGTGGTCGTGTTTGCAGTATGGTCTCTTTCAATATCCTCCTCTGTTCTATGGAAAGCTTATGCGCATCATCCAGTTCTATGATGACTCTTGAAGTCACTTCTTCTCCATCTATTGTGAAACTTCGAGGTTTCAGAAGAGAAAGCGAGATAAGAGCCTCATGGCCAATCACCTCCATGCCAGGTGGCTGTATGAAACTGTCTACTATTTTCGTCGCATCTCTCTCAAGTTTGCATGCCCAGTCATAGAGTTCTCTACCCGAACAAGGAAAATCGATATCTGGCGCCAACTTAGTGTCAGATTGTGGTTCAACTGTTATTCTGGATAGATCGCTTGGGTATCTCAATTTCTTAAGTTCGCTAATGCCTCTTAGGGCTGCGAGAATTAATCTTGAATCTAAAATGGCGAAAAAGAGCCTATTTCTCTGCGTTTGTCTCAAATTCATGTCTTCTAGGGATGCATAATTCCTGGCGCATGAATGCATAACGCCTAGTAGCTTTGGCCCATGTTCAGATACAACATCGAGGTTGAGCAACTTACTGAAGAGTTCCTTGAGATCATCGCTTCTTCTCAGGCTAACCAGAGTAGTTAGCGAGGTTGGTGTGAAGAGTCTTAACAGGGTCGTCTTGCCGCCACCTGGGGCACTTTGGATAACATGGAGATTATTCCAAAAATTGTTATTGTCTATCATGTCAAGAGCGGAAGGAGCGAACAATCTGAGGAACTGATCGATGTCGTTGATATCTTCTGCTGTCCTTAGCCTGAATGGATTACGCGGAATCATCTCGCTGAACCGCCCTCCTTATGCCGGCTCACACGAGGAAAAAGCCCGTGATGGTTGGAATCTTCGCTGAACCATAAGATCGGAATCGTATTGTTCGGAGCATTGTGATATAATATGAGTGGCAAAGCACACTCATCGAATCCATAGTATGGTTTTTCGATCCTACCCTTTTTGTAGTGTGCGTCGATGACTTTGGGATCAAAGTACTTCTTCAATATTGGTTCCAATTTCGAGTCACCATAATTGTCAACCCCCAAAGTTGCTGGAAGTTCTTGTATTGTGATTAGGTGAAAATGGCAAGAATAATTAAACTTACTTTGAAACTCACTTACTACTTCTTTGATTCTCTTCTTTGCGCGTTCAGTTGCAGAATAGAGTACAACAATTATACTTAGGTCAGATTTGTCAAAGAGAGCGTTTAACGGGAGGCCTGGAAAGTAGATTGATTTCATTATTCGAATTATCTTTCCATTGAAATCTTCTCCCTCTTTCCTAGAGTAGCTATAACCACTCCCTGAGAAGTCGTCAAGCAGAAACAAATTAGTAAACCTGAGATCATTATCTTTTGTTGAAAGCGTTACTTTCAGATCGTTTTGTAAATCACTAATAAGGTCCTTCGCCTCTCCTTCATCTATCTTGTAGTATGGCAGAACTTGTTCATGAGTGAGCAATGGATTGGCTCTACGAAACATGTCGATATGGGCTCCATCGCTCAAAGCCAGAAAGAGGCTTTTACGCAGAGCCGTTTTGTAATGTTCCCCATTCACTAACTGACTTAGCTTGAATCGTGAGTTGCCGCTCAATTCAGAGGCCTGTTTCAAGAGTAACGGCCTTATGAAGTCTGGAAATGCGATAGTAACCAAGTGTTGCATTTCCAGTTCAGATATGAAAACGAGTCGTCTCCGAATAAAGTCATAGGCACAATCCCGTTCTTCTTTAGTGTTGAACTGTTGAAGCCATAAAGCAAGGCTTTCGACGAAGCGCATGCCAGGGGCGAATTGTTGATAGTCATTGTATTTCAATGACGAGAGTACATGAAGATCCCTCCACTGGAAGGCAACATCTTCCGGTTTCCAGTCCATTATCCTAGCAAGAAGTTTCTGTGCAAGCGCCTCTTTCATTGTTACCTCCAAAGCCTATAAGTCCGTCTTAAGATGCCATTCACCGCCTCCTGTAAGTTTCAACCAGCTTAAGTACCTTGTAGCTAGAGTCGCTCCCATTTCCCCTACATTCCCTATGTTCCAACACCTTTCAGTGTCACTAGAGACTTCATTGACGCTCAATCCAAGTCTGTGATTCAGCAATTCAAAGTCATTTCCTGGCCACGCGCCCTTGTCTCCTATTCTCAAGACTTCATTGCCTTCGCATCTGACTAGACCTTCCAGGAATTCTACCATCCTTGTCTTAGAAAGCCGCTGTTCCACAATGTCGATGGAGTGACCTGACATCATCGCTTTCAATGGCAATCCATTCCCTGCTATCATTTCCTGTGATATCTTCCAAAGTCGTTGTTTGCCGATTAGGTTTGTGGGAGCCAATGAAATCTGGCAAGTGCGCCTTTCAATCTCCATTTTGTCATTGAAAGTTGATCGCACGTTTCCTTCAAAAGTATCTAGAGCTTCAGACAACAGAGAATTATCATAACTAGGAAGGACTTCTTCAGTCAGCGGTAATATCTCTGCACAATTATAGTATCCTATGCGTAATTGTTTGTGGAACTCTTTTTTAGTAGCCTCCCTCAAGATCGAACCTGCGGATTTACCTCGTCCCGTCGCAATACCGATTGTCATCCCTTGAGAAAGTAATTTGTTCATTTGCTCTTTGATGTTCGTGCTGAGTGGTAAGAATCTGTCCTTGCTATCTACAAGCGTGCCATCAAGATCTATCACAGCGGCCCTAATCGTTGCAGAATTCAAATGTTCGATTTCTGATGAAAGAAATTCGTGCCATCGCTTCGACTCCAGCTCATTATATCTCAAACCAATCTTCATTTCTATTATGTGTTCTTTTCTTTCCGTTGGAGATATTTTATGGCTAGTGTTATATATTTTCCTACACCAAAGTGGGACATTTGGATTTGCAGGATCTAGCCCTCTGATGGTTGCTAATGAACCCAGTAAGAATATCGACAACATTAACGTGGCTAATCCTGCAATTGGTCCACCGTAACTGGTCCCTAATCTAATCTTGGGAATACTTTCTGGCAGTAGGCTTGCAGTTCTATCCGTCAGGGGTTTGAGAGATGGGTAGTCCAATATGATGATACCAGTTGAATCTCCCTTTTGTACTAACCATTGGTGCCTACCATGTGCGAAATTCCGGATATCCGCTAATTGTGGGGTATAGAATCCCGACTCGACGAAGCGTGATTCCAGGTCAATAGCGGCCGTTTTAGTCCAACCACCGTAGAGTATCGAGATAAACTGCTTGCTATCAAGCTTCTGTACTTCAATACTTAGTCTTTCTCTAAATTCATATTTGTCCAGTTTCGGATGGATCAAATCTTCAAGATTTGATGGCAAACTGGCCTGAACCTTAGTGTTTGAGTTCATGTAATGGAGCAAGAATAATACTGATGTGGTTAGCGACCAGTTGGTAGCCAAGAATCCGTCTTTGTAAGGTGAGATCGTATTTGTTATTAGGTGTATGTGCCTGTACTTCCTGGCTAGCCTACTCAGGGCACTCTCCGCTGCTCCAGTAACAATAACTATTTCTTTGATATCTGACCTCAATCCAGCTTTAAGCGCCATCACAGCATCTGGATTCTGCCCTCCGGCTGAGACAATCACCATCGCAGATCTCGACGGAGGTAATTCGGATGCAAACTCCAGCGGTGTTTTGGCGGAAGCAAATTCGCCGGTATAGTACTGATGGAGGTCCGAAATGAAGTGAGCCACTGGGTAGGATCCGCCGCTGCCAACAGCTATCAAAGAGTAACTAGAGAGGGTATCTATACAATCCTTCAAACCAACTATTTCCCTTGAAATGCATTGGCTGTAAGAACGGTAAAGGCGCTCTAGTTCGACTTGGTATGACGGTCTCACTTAGGGTCGCCCCTCAGAAATAACGACATCCTGTTACCTCTTGCTTATTCATCAAATAAAAGCACCATTCTCTTGCGATGCCCCTACTGAAAATAGATATAAGAACTGATCCACAGGTGACCCGAAACACGATCTCAACTCTGCGCCTAGATTACTGAACCTTATTGCCCTCCTGAATCACTTACCACCCCCGCCACATCCTTATTTCCGGTATACTAGAAATGGGCCACATTCTGGAGAATGTAATACAATGGTCAGTGCTGCCATTGTATTCTATGGTCTCTCACTGAGAAGTTCATTGGCTGCTGCCATAATAAGTCCAATGTTTTTCTTCTTGCCTTTCTGGTAGGGCGGGTGTATTTCCATAAAG
>DAHVAI010000456.1 GCA_027314685.1 Nitrososphaerota archaeon
GTCGCAGAAATCGTCACGAAAAGATTGGGTAACAACTCGTTCGAGGTAAAGAGTATCAAGATCGATACAGAAAAGATCGGAGAAGGCGAGGATATCCGAAATGTATCTACGATCGAAATAATTGTCTCAAAGACAGCTCAAGCTTGAAACGAGTCGCTGTCTACCTCAGATCTTACACGCCATAATGCTATCAAACACGGGTTTCCCGAAACCCAGTAATCGGGATTAGAGAATGCCCTTATCTGATGACCAACTAGTCAAGCCCGGCGACCGCGTACTTTTGTATCTTGACTCTCGTCGGACGTGGCTACTCCAAGTTAGTGGCGAGACTCAAAATTTCCATACGCATGCAGGCATTGTTGATTTGAAGAACATCGTGGGAAAAAAATATGGAGACACCGTACGTACGACCATGAACGAGTGTATTTGCATTCTAAAACCAACGGTTGTGGATTACATCATGAAGTCCGAAAGAAGAACCCAAATTGTCTATCCAAAGGACTTCGCTTACATCGCGACACGTTCTGGGATAAGGTCTGGCTCAAGGGTATTGGAATGTGGCACTGGGTCTGGCGCGCTTACTTCATTCTTTGCAAGTCTTGTGGCACCAAGCGGATTTGTCAGGACATTCGAAGAACGTAGTGATTTTTTTGAGATAGCAAAGAAGAACATTTCAAAGGCTGGCATGATCGAATATACGAGGATGGAGAATGTCAACCTTCGTGATGCCAATATCCTGGATGAATCCACATATGATCTGGTAATGCTAGACACAGGAGATCCGTGGCTTCTCTTGGACAAAGCCCACGCTGCACTGAAAGGTTCTGGGTTTGTATTCTGCATCTGTCCCACAACAAATCAACTTGAGATTGTAGCCGAACAACTAAGTCAGAAATTCGTCGATATCGAAAGTATTGAGATCATGTTCCGCCGGATTGAGGCGCGCACTGGAAGGACGAGACCCTCAACACGGATGGTCGGACACACATGCTATCTGTGTTCAGCGAGAAAGATAAACCCGGAGAATTGAAAATGTTATATCTGCTATTTCGGTGGAGTTTACATTCATAGTATGCCTTCCAAGGACACTGGCGAAGATGTTGCTTTCTTCCTTTACCTTCTCCCGGTAGTGGCAAGCATAATCTACGGCGCATTTGAATGGGCAATTTTGCCGCACACTTCGAAAATGCCGGTTCTCGCATACGTAATCGTTGCGAAAAGCCAGTATCTTTTCCTGCTCTCGCTAATAGCAATTTGCCTTGCAATCATCTTTGAAGTAAGAAACTCCTCGATAGTTGAACGAGAAGGAGTTGTAAAGGCAAACTCAACCAGATTACTCTGGCTAGCAATTGTAGTATTGATTCTCTCTCTAGCAGCCGCTGTCAGTGCAGGCGGATACGGCTTTGGTAACGGGTTTGTGGTCTTCGTGCAGGGTCGTTACCCGTTAATTTACGCATTCTTCCTTTTGGGAATGTCTCTGCTCCTATCGCCGAAACAGGTACTCGGGAACGCAAAAATGAACGCACTGCCGGAAATCCTGGGTCTTGTACTTCTGGTAGCTTCACCTCTCGTCTTTTACCTCGGATTGAAGGTGAAGATACCGTTTGCCGCAAGCGCAGCTGGAGGAGTCGTTGTCGCGATTATCGGACTGGTATTGCTCCTCGGAATATCCACAAGAATGGGCAAGAGATCAAAGCCTCTCGAAAAACCTACCGAACAAAAAGCGTAGAAATGGGCCCGGAGGGATTTGAACCCTCGACCGACCGGTCTCTCAAGTTAATTATGAGCCGGTCGCTTTCGGCGACTACCTTCTACCAAGCTGAGCTACGGGCCCGGTCAATTACATAATGCTTCCAAAGTCTCGTTATTTGCTTTTTGCTACATTTCCAAATTTGGTATCCATCCTCACTTCTGCACTAAGCTCGATACATGTTTGATCAACAGCAGATCCTAAGAAAGGGCTTAAATCGTGCAGTTCCGGCATGTTTTTTCAGGGCTCCGGTGGTGTAGTCCGGTCAAGCATACTGCCCTTTCGAGGCAGTGATCGCGGGTTCAAAATTTCTCATGAATGAATCTGATGAAGAACCATTACTTGAGAGTGAAAGTCCCGCCCGGAGCATCCTTCCTTTTATGATGTAGCTATTCAAAAGCTACTCTCGTTTGTGCTTTTTGAATTAAATCAACCTTGTTTCGAGCTCAGGTCCAAGCATTGCGTTCAGTTTGTTGTTTTCTGGACCTGATTTCGATACTGTCCACCAGGGGTTATCCTCTATGGTTTCAAAGGATATTTGCAAATCTTCAGCTGTAAGATTGTAATATTTGCATCATCCATTGCCATTGCTAGTTTCCTTAATGGGTCCGGGTACACGGGTCACCGTCTTGGAAGAGAGTCCAAGCTCCTTCGCTACGATGATAGTGGATTTGCGTGTGTCCATCGAAACCGCGCAAATGATTGCCGCGTCAGTTTCGGTCAGGTCTTTTGTTAAGCTGTGTGGCATTAGCATTCGCAATTGGGTGATTCTATCAGCTTTGGTGATGCGCGAAATCAGTTCGATTGTCCTCGACCTAGACTCCTCGCCGGCGTATATCATGTAGATGCTAATTGCCTTCCCGTA
>DAHVAI010000480.1 GCA_027314685.1 Nitrososphaerota archaeon
TAATCCCATCGGTGGAAGGTGGGATTTGAGCGTCAATTAGTAGTAAAATCAGCGAGATGGGATAGCAGAAAAGCGGGTATTGCCTAGACTTCTGTTTTACTGTCAATTTTCTTGACTGGCGTTTCAACGTAAAAGTAATCCTCCTTATCGTACAACGAGTATTTGCCGCATTTGGGACATTTCTCGGAATTGGCTTGAATTACAGCGATTCTGAACGATTTCTTGTCCATCTGAAGCTCAGAGGGATGCCTAAAACCACACTTTCGGTTCTTGCAGATGATGGCTAGTGGCATGAGCTGAATCGGCGATTGAAGCCCAGTTAAACCTTCGGTTCGACGAACTTTAGAGTCAAGACAGTCCCAATAGGGAGTTTTCGCGAGTCTAGAGAAAAAGGAAGGTTATTGAACACTCGTCGTGACTATTCACTACAAACGAGAGACCGCTTGTGGGATGAATCAAGGGAATCAATTCTTCCCAAATCCTTTCGTAGCGCTTGACTTCATTCCTAATTGAAATGCTGTTCAAGGAAACCATGCGAAAAGAACTTGGAACCAACCCGAAGGCGTACATTCAAGAAACGGTAGAAAGGATCGACAAGATCATCCTAGCACTCGACTCACCCGAGCTCAGCGTAGTCCAAAAATCGAGCGTTCAGCAGTACAAAGAGAAGCTCAGAGCCCACACCAGGAAGACTCTTTACGAATTGATAGCAATGATGTAAGACTAGATCTTCCTCCAGCATACTGCACGGACCGTCATCTAGACCGCGTGTCTGGCACACTCTATGTCGTGTTCACGTAGCTATTTTCCTGGTGGTCAAATTTAGAGAAATCAAAAGCAAGTTAGAGACCAGATTGCAATTTCTCCGGTCGCAGTATGGGTAAAACCTACAGTCATATTTCAGAACTGATTTATAGCGCGTGTGTGCTTGCATACTCATGGCTACTTGTCAGTCGAGAGATGGCTGTACTAATAGAGCCACTCATTGGATTTTGATAGAATACAGCTGGCCGACGTTGCCTAAAGAAATGCGAACATATCTGCTCTGTGACTATCACATGCAACACTCTCAGAACACAGTATCAAAACAAACATCAAAGTATCCGGAGATTGGAATCCGGATAGTCGAGCATGGAATACTACAGACAAACTAAAACATATTCAATATTTGTTCTGGACTAGATAGGCAATGAGGAAATTTCGAGTAAAGGCGAAGTTGAAGATGCCGGTTGGTCAGCGTTTTCGCAAAACATCTTCTAATTCAATCCAGATGGGGCTTGAAAGAGAATTTGAGGTACTTGCGGACGATGAAGATGACGCCAAGGTCAGAGTAAAACTGTTGCTGGCGAATGAGGGATATGATGATAAATTGTTGCATCGTGCAAAGTGGACGGTTACTAGACTCGATCATCCACGCAGGCATTTAGATTCGTCAGCTCACCGCAAGAAAAATTGAGAACATCTAACGATAGTTTTGCTGCCGGGATAAAACATCCTATTGTTTTTGCAATCCTATGTTAAACACGAGTTCATAATCTCCTGTATCTTTTCTCTCTTTTTTCCAATTTAGCTCGTTTATTTTGTACGAGCCAGTCATCGATTTGCCATCGTCAGTCAAAACTTCTATCTCTTGGATTTGACCGTCCCTAAGGAGGTATAGTTCTTCTTCAGTTAGCTTGAGATCCTCCTCAGATTGAACACGGCCCCGGATTCCAATTGAGCCGCCCGCATACCCTTGTATTGTATATTGGGCTCCAGTACTTCTTGTTAGTACCACGTTTCCTATCTTTATGAACATGAAGACAGGTCCTGCGTATAGTGAATGGATATCACCCAGCAATAAGTGATGCGTTTCGGTGAGAGGCGAACAAATTGCTTTGCCCCAACGAGCTAACGCTAACCCATCTCATGATCGAGCATCCCCAAGTCATCAGTTTTCTTCCATCTCTATAGGCATCAGATAGACTACAATTGGTGGTCTGACTGCGAACAGAGCAAGGATAAGTCACACTGTGACGTCTATTCGCCCATACCGCCGTAGCCGCCAGCTCCGGGCGGAGGTCCTGCTGGTCCCTTCGACTTGCCAGATGCTAGAATATCGTCCACCCTCAATATCATACACGACGCTTCTGTTGCTGCCCTGATTATTTCCTCTTTCACTGCGAGAGGCTCGATGACTTCCTCCATCATGTCGCCCACCTTTCCAGTTCTGGCATTCACTCCGACCCAAGTTTTTCGCTGAGTGTGCTTCGACCTAAGCTCAACTTTGACGTCTATGGTCTGCATGCCGGCGTTCTCTGCGAGCGCGATTGGAATCGACTCGAGGGCATCAGCGTATTTTAGCACGGCCAGCTGCTCTCTACCTGGAAGCTTTGATGCATAATCCCTGAGCCTAGATGCGACTTCAGCCTCAGGAGCTCCTCCACCGGCTACAATAGCTGGCTCTTCCAGTACATCCTTCACAACCATGATTGCATCGTGAAGGCTCCTTTCTGCCTCATCAACTACTCTTTGCGATCCTCCGCGGACCAGTATCGTAAGCGCCTTGGGATTCTTGCACCCTTCGACGAAGACCCATTTATCTTGCTCAATTTTTCTTTCCTCGACAAGCTTGGCAAACCCAAGATCTTTCACGGTTAGATCGTCAAGGTTGGTTACAATCCTAGCGCCGGTAGCTTTTGAAAGACGAGACATGTCGCTTTCTTTGGCTCTTCTTACTGCGAATATTCCTTTTTTAGCAAGCAAACTTTGCGCAATGTCGTCTATCCCCTTCTGACAGATGAGAACGCTTGCACCTGAGGATTCTATCTTCTCTACCATTGACTTTAGCATCGAATTTTCCTCATCGAGAAAGCCCTTCATTTGTTGAGGCGAGTTGATTCTGATCTCGGCGGAAAATTCTGTTTTCTCGATCTCGAGAGGAGACAGGATCAATGCAATCTTTGCGTTCTCAATTCTCCTCGGCATGCCCGAGTGAACTATTTCCTTGTCCAAGACTATCCCATTTATGAGTCCTGTATCGCTCGACGAACCTCCAGCTTTCTTTTCGACCTTGATATTGTCGATGTCTACTTTGAAAGATCCATCCTCCTTCTTTTCAGCAACTCCCAGCATTCCTTTGACCACGATAGCGGCAAGCTCGTCCCCAATGTCCGAAACCAGTTTTGTTTGCATGCTGGTTGAAGCTATCCTCTCAAGTGTTTTCTTATCGTCTGGTTGCACTTTCACCGCTATCTCTTTCAAAATTGCAAGAGCTTTTTCCTCCGCCTTCAAGTAACCGTCAACGATTATCGTTGGATGGACGTCTCTATTGATTAGATCTTCCGCGTTTTCCAAAAGCGCACCTGCGAGCACTACTGCGGATGTGGTGCCATCTCCGACTTCATTGTCTGTCGTCTTTGAAATTTCAACTAGCATCTTTGCTGCTGGATGCTGTACATCTATCTCTTTTAGAATCGTCGCGCCATCATTTGTGATTGTGACATCTCCCAAGCTGTCCACTAGCATCTTGTCCATTCCTCTTGGACCTAGGCTGCTCTTCACGATCTCTGCGATCAACTTCGCCGCGAAGATGTTGTTCTTCTGAGCGTCTCGACCCTTCGTCTGGGAGGAACCTTCTTTCAGAATCAGGACCTGTTGTCCCGAAGATGTAGTAGCGGGTGTTAGAGTTGCGGACAAATAATATCAATTGAACATACTACATTCGGACTTAAAAGGCGAGCTGGTCGACTGAGAACGAGGAGCGTTCCAGACACGTATCAGTACTGTCGCAAAGCCTCACATTGCTGTCTAGCGGTTTCGCTTTGTAATCTGACTTCTCGATTGCCTGCCTTGTTTATCTCTTTTTATCATTCCTTCTAGATAGGAAATTCCAATATCTGTAATTGCATATCTTTCGTTTTGTAGACTGAGTAATTGATCGTTGAGCATGGAGTCAATAGAATCAGCGCATCTTTTGCGCGACATATTCGCAAGGGAAAATATCTTATTCTTGGATAGATGGTCCTTCCTCACCAAAATCTTCAAGATCTTCTTTTCTGTGACGCTACCGTAAGTTTTCTCTTTCAATGCGGTTTTCACTTTTTCCCCTGTTAGATTTTCTACTTGCAAGGATCGACCTCGTCTCTGCAATTGCATGCGGGATGTCTCTCGTCATATGACGTTTTTCACTCAAGCCAACATTTGTCAGTCGCACATTTCTGCATCCCACTCTGGCATATAGCCGTTTAGGCTTTTCTGGAGGCTCGAACTTCTTGCTCCTATAATACATCTACACGCGCCGGAGATAAATCTATGCGCCCTGAAGATTTAGGCCCAAACCGTGTCATCACTATCAATTGAGACACCAAAATTTGGGTGCACTCTTGTTAACGGGTGAGGCTGGTTGGATTTTCGTAAGTATGGTCGTACGAACCAACCGATAATAATCTAGGTTAATCTCTTGACTCTGGCGGCGTAGCATGAGTGCATCACCAATTGGCACTGCAGCATCGTGAGTGATACAATACATTCGTTGTCAGCCAACCCTTATAGGTGCGGTATGAGTAGTTTTCAACCTAGAGTTGTGTTATGGGCTGGGAAACAAATATCTTTGGAAGACTGATGAGCACCTAAATCACGTAGCAAACGTGAGAGACGCCCATGGAGTCGAATTAACTGATCTGCCCGGAGTCACGGGAATTGGAATAGGTAAAGATCACATAATAGTGTACGTATCGAATGAGTCAGTAGAAGTGCCCGATCACATAGAGGATGTTGCAATAGCAAAAATAATCAGAGCGTAGTGAAGTAAACAAGAAAATCTCGTTGAGACAAACAGTCATATGCGAGATAAAGGGAATTCCTTCACGTGAACTAGCCTGCAGCTCTCGACCCTTCTTATGCTGGGAACGATGTTGTAATTTTCAACCCCTTTTTTCCCTTTTATGGTATCTACGAGTTCTGTTGAAAACCAATTCTGATCAGAATGCTCCTTGAGAATGTATAGCATCAGTGCAGACTTCTCCTTTTCCTCTCGGAAGCAGGGCAAATACTGGACAAATTCAATGTCGCCTACCTTGTCTTCATCAGGTTTCTTTCCATCACCATTTTGTGTTTCCGGGGGGAAGAAAATACATGTCGTATTTCCTCGTATGCGGAGCGTTGCCGAGCCTGAAGTCTGAAAAGAAGTGGAGTATGATGCTTCGTGTCTTCATGTATTTTTGTTTTCGTGAGGTTTTTCATCTTCTTCTTTGGTAGGAGTACCGAGGAACTCTCCAAGCCGGCCCTGAGCAGCTTGAATCGCTGGCTCGTCGCCTCCAGGACCCCGAAGTGCGTACGCAACGACGACAGCCAAAAACGCGCCGGCGATTGGACCCACCACGTAGACCCAGTAGTGAGAGAAGTTCAGGAGCACGAGGTCTGGCCCGAACGAACGAGCCGGGTTCATAGAAGCACCGCCGATCGGACTCGACCATAAACCTGCTAGTGCGATGTATCCGCCCACGGCAAGTGCGGAAAGCGGACCCACGTTTTGTGATTTCGACGCCGTCCCAAGGATTGTGCTAACTAACCCGAGAGTCAGCACAAGCTCAATCATCATTGCTTGGAGGTCAGAGAATCCAGGCCCGGGCTCGGTCGCTCCCAGCATCCCAACTTTGCCAAACATCAGCAAGAGGAACACACACGCCATGGTCGCGCCGAGGAGCTGGGCGCCGATGTACCCTGGAACCCGCTTCCAGGGAAAGTCCCCGCGCATCGCGAAGCCGATGGTCACAGCTGGGTTCAGATGAGCTCCAGATACCGCGCCCATGAATAAGATGATCGCCATTACCATCACACCGGGTGCTACCACGGCCGAAACACGACCAACTTCTCCCAGGCTTACCGCGTTTACTACATCGGCCCCTGCGGCGACCACAACGAGGAAGAATGTTCCAAAGATCTCACCGAACAACCTGCGCCATTCTAACTCAGGATTTTCAAAGTCTTTCCGCATTCGCTCCATAATCGACGAATCCTCACTTAGACGGAATGGACGGGTCATTCGCGATGGTATCCTTGTCAATCATTTTCTTCTTAGGAATGACTCATCCTCTCCCATTTGTCATTTTGACTTTCATATTCTAATTTAACTCGTTGACGCATCATTAGTAATAATTTCCTACTTTACGATGATTGATTTCATATTTTTGGGCCCCGGAGGATAACGCAGATCCAGCTCTTCGAGTGTTCTCACAATAACTGAAGAAATGATGACATCTCGAAACCAGTTATGATTCGCCGGTACAACGTACCAAGGAGCCCATTTCGTACTGGTCTTTTCCAAAGCGTCTTGATATGCCTTAATGTACTCTGACCAGAACTTTCGTTCCGGCAGGTCGTGGATGCTGAATTTCCACCTCTTTGTAAGATCGTCAAGTCGAGCTTGCAATCGTTTCTTCTGCTCGTCTTTGTCAATGTGCAGGTAAAACTTCAAAATGGTGGTGCCTTCATCGTAAAGCGATCGTTCAAAATCGTTGATCTCTTGATAGCGTGCTTTCCAGACTTTTTCAGGAACTAGCTTGTGGACCCGTGAGACGAGTACGCCCTCGTAGTGACTGCGATTGAATATGACGATTTCACCGTTACCAGGTACTTGCGTGTGCACGCGCCACAAGAAATCGTGGTTAAGTTCTTCGGGAGTGGGGACCCGGAAACCCGCTACTCGCACACCTTGCGGATTGATCCCATCAAAGACACGCCTGATTGTCCCGTCTTTGCCGCCGGTGTCCATCGCTTGGAGAACAATCAGCACCTTGTGTTTGTGCTCTGCAAAAAGCAATTCTTGAAGCTGTTCCATTTTATGTGTTAGTTTCTCTGATTCTTTTAGAGCGTCTTGCTTATTCCCATCGAAGCCTGAGGTGTCGCTGGGATTCCAGTGATCCAAGCGGACCTTTTGTCCTGGATGAATTCTAAAGCGTTTGACGTGAGAATCAGATGTCAATTTGCATCGCACTTATTACAGGCAAGTTTATTGTTTGTTTCGTGAGCAACGAACGCTTCATGCTGTGACATCAATAAACACCTAGGCAAGAGGGTTCCGTTTGAATTTACAATCGTCGACGATTGCTTGAGAAAGGGCGGGGTTTGAAAAATCGTCATCCAGTTCAAGACCTAACCAGACTGACAGCAAGTACTTGCGCATCCTTTCCCTTCGAACCGGCAATCTCGTGCAACTTATCGAGGCGTTTGCTGACCATCGAGCTAACCTTGTCTCTGAGTTTACCGGGTGAGATTTTCTTACCGCGCAACGCTGCGATCTGACCTGCAAGCGATTTGTCTCCAAGCATCGCAAACCAACCTTCAAAATCTCCACGTTCAATGTGAAGCTTGACTGAAGATGGGTCGACACTTTTCGCAATGGCGGCAAATTCGTCCAAGCTTTTTGACGTGGCACCGAGAGGTTTCCCGACTTTGCTAAAGAAAGTGAAGGCCTTGTCGGGCGCTACAGTTCTGAGCGCGTTCATTGCCTCGTCCTTGCCCACTCTCTTCCCAGTCATGTGCAATTTTGACTTGATCGGTGCCGCTTCTATCATCCCTGGAATGGGTCCCCAAAAAAAGAGGAGGAAAGCGATTAAGGAAGAGCGCTTCTTCTCGGTTATCTCGTTCGGCCCATATTGTTGGAGTCGCTTGGCTAATTCTGAAGAGGAAAGCCTCTTTTCGGTCGCCTCAAGTTTCTTGAACAGCTCTGCGACTGGAAGAGACTTTTCCTCAACGGGAGTGATGCTATCCAAGATGCTTCCCCTCACAATGTTGCAGCTGTATCACTAACTCGGTACATGTTGGGCTGCTTCAAGTCCACTTGGAGAACAAAATCTCATTGACATGGAAGCAGGCGCGTCTTCCAGCTGTAACGTTGAGTTAGTCAAGGAACATGTAACTCCTTGGATGCGATTGTAGCCAATTCTGGCGGAAGAAGATTCAGAACCCGTTCACGCATCATTCGTTGTTGGAGCTCTATATCCAAGGTCCCGTCCATGACTATAAACCTCTCCTTGCTTACCATTGTCTTGTACTGTTCGATTACACGGCTCTGGAAGATTCGGTAGCTGTCGAATTCGTCGTTGCTTAGTGACAGATCCATTCCGGCTTCATAGAATTTCAGCTTTTGACGTTCAGAGATGATCCTCTTCACGCTGACATCTATCGGGACATTGTAGTAGAATACAGCGTCGGGCTTGGTGGCGAAGCTGTAAACTCCTCTAGCCCATTGCGGGTGGCATCCCCTCGCGGCGTCTCTCGCGTAAGCCGTGTAGACGTACCCGTCAGCGAGAACAAAGTACCCTGCGCGCAGCAGTGGAAGAACGTTTCTCTCGTAACGGTCGGCGAAATCGGTAGCATGCAGTAGACTTAATCCTGTGGGTGTAAGAAGGGCTTTCTTTTTTCTTTTCGGGGTTATCTCCTTCACAATAGCAGAGGAATTCCATTCTGTATTGAAGACGAGCGCCCCGAGATGGCGCAGCCATTTGTCGAGCAAGTGCAGTTGGGTTGACTTGCCGGAGCCATCTATCCCTTCGACTGCAATCAGCTTTCCCCTTGATTTGTCTTGCACGCCTAATCTACTCATTCCATTCATAGCTCACACCTCTAGACAGTGATAGCTACAAGTCCCAGAAACATTTCTCAGACGTACGCCTAATCATTTTGTAGTACCACCGGAACGGTGAAGCTCGAAAATGCTATTCCCTGCTATTGCAGATCAAACACGTTAAACCGCGATGTAATGTAACTGGCGGTATTTCGGGATAAATTATGTGTCTCTGGCATTTGAAGCATGCACGATAATGAAGCGCAGTCGAATTTAGCGACTGAATTGTTTCTGTCAAGAACACATCACGTTTTTGTTGTTATGGAGTGAGTTGAGATAGTGTGATATGAAAACGAGTTGTTCAATTTATGACAGAATATTGACCTAAGACAGTACCATTTCGCTGTCAGATAAAGTAAGTCGACATGAAACGGAGACGGGTGATTAGAGCAGTGCTGGGGCTGAAAAGCAGGGTGCGAAGACTATTGTGAAGGCGAAAATGAATCTGTCGAAATCGACCGTCGACGGCTGGGCAGTTGCGTTATTTCCAGCCGAATCCACCGGAAGGCTGAATAAAGGAACCAAAAAGCGCTTGTCAACTCGGATTGAATCTCGTCATTAAAGCCTGTTCTAAGATAATTAAATGGCCTACGGTCTTATTCATATCCAACGGACCTAAGCGCTACTGCAGGAATGGCACCCATCTCACTGGAGCGGCTGCCGAATATTTTGTATCCAAGAAGGTGCGCTCAGCGGGAATAGACTTCCCGAACGTAGAGAAATTTGTGGCGAAAGACCTAGCCCATAGGGCTCTCCTCCACAGGGGGCATCTACTCCGTGATATCTCTGAGCAGGTCTATCAAACAGTTTCCGGAAGAAGATTTCTTCCTATAGCATCATTCATATCTTCAACTCAGCCATAGTAGCCTCGGCACTGAACTGATAACATCACTTTGGTTGCGAGTTCAGAAGGTATCTTTACCGTGACCTAATTTCTTTCCCATGTATGTGTGACTTCCCTTGTCTTCTTTATTCTTCACGGTGTTGAATTTTCCTCCGGCTTTTCGATATACTTCGTCCAACTTGCTCTCTTTTTCGCGGCCGTTATCAAATTCCTTGCCAATCTTTTCCTCAACTTTGGTGTATTTTCTTCTTTCAATGCCTTCCTTTCTTTCGTTTGACATTTGCTAACTGCTCCCATTTCAACTGGTGGAGATTGTCATATGAAAATTGATCATTCAAAATGATGCCCGGGAAGCAGGGCGAAGTCCTCTAGATGTCTCCGCAATCGACTAAAGACCTGAAAAATCATTCTTTGATTGACCAAACGCTCCGATACTTCGGTTCGATGTGGATTGGATTGGTGCTCTAGTTCGCTGATCTGCTGGCTGTTATGTCACGACGGTCACGGAAATATCCGAAAGCTTTGAAACTTTGTCCGAGACACTACCCATAAGCAATTTTTCCATCTCGCTTTGAGCTCTCTTACCCAAAACTATCGAGTCGCAATTCATTCTCTTCGCATTCTTCAGTATCTCGTCCACCGGGTCTCCTGGAACGAGTAGGGTTTCGAACGTGACTCCTTTATTCTTGGCGTTTTCAGAACACTTGGATAACGTCTCTACTCCCAATTGTTCGAAAGCGCCAACCATGTCCGCCGATATGCTGTAACTGTGTTCAGCTGACGAAGCGCCTGCTACATAGAGAAACAAAATTACAGACTGAAGTCTGGCGGCAAGTGCGATAGCATAATCCGCGGCTTTGTAACCATCTTCAGAGCCGTCAACGGCGACCAGGATTTTCTTGGGAATGCCTATTTTATCTGATGACATCAATGCACAGGAAGACAAAAGCAAGACAAAAACCTATGCCTGATTTAAGGGCCGTTTTTTTGAGTCAAATGATTAACCTTTGCCTCGAATTCATCTTGGCAAGAAGATACAGCATGCCCAGAAGGCCTGAAAACTTACGCACCAAATTGTGAAGGTTATGGGAAAGAATCCGCCGATTCCAACCGAATTATTGGTGTAGCTAGTTGTGCAATTCCTCACTCAATATGACGAACTTGATTTCGTCGGTACATTTGGCTTTTCTGCTCATACTCTTGCAAGCCGATGAGTTTCTTGCTATCTTTCCCACTCGGTTTGAGACGTGCCAAGTATGTAGTTCTAGCTAGTATTACAAACATGCTCGATCAATATGGCAACAACAACCACAATAAAATGATATAACATCTCAATGGAGGAGAGAAAGAGGCAAAGGCGAATAAACCGCTTCAGGAATAGATCATCGCGTGCGTGGTCGCTAGTCTGATGGGCTCGCTCCATTTAGGGCGCCCAGGGAGCAGCTTTTACAGTAGCAGATTTGAGCACGTATAAGTGGGCCGCCGGTGGGATTTGAACCCACGATCGAGAGGTCTCTGTTCACCGAGAACCACAGCCTCCTATGCTAACCAAACTGCGCCCGAAGTAAGAATTCTCACTGCAGTCTGCACCACAGCGGCCAAGCAGGTAAACTCAAGTATCAAAGAGTCGTTATATGGTTTTTCGGCCCTCCATCCTAAGAGAACAAGCCTGCATCTCTCACAAATGGCAAGAGTCCATCTCTTGCAAGAATTCAACGTGCAATATTCAACTCCTATATAGAGCTTAGACGCATTAAGGACTATCAAATCAACTCAGAAGAGTCATTTGAATAATTCCAATACAAAACTAAGAGAAAAAGGTCATATTTTTCACGCTGGCAGGGAGCCAATGAGGTACTTCTCTCACTTCAGGCCCAAACATTATTATGGAATCAAAACCAAAAGTGCCTTTATGGAGTTTTTACGCGGCAATACGCTGTTCCGCCACCTCTTGGATCAATACTCGAAAAATCCAGCCGGCTGGCATTTTACGATAGGACCTTCTCCGAGGGACAACTTTTTCGACGGTATAGTCTCGGGACCGAGGGAGGCATGGCAACTAAAGTTAGACTCGATTTTTAAGCCATCGCCGATCGTGATGGGCGCAAAGATGGACGGTCTACCAAATCCAGTCACCAACACGCCGTCATTCGGTTACAGGAAGCTAGACCCAGAACTCCTCTTCCAGCTGATCAAAGAGGTCTCTGAAGAATCGAACTCTCTAAAGTCTGCAACGCTCGATAGAATCCTCGGCTCGCTGAATCCTGTCGTGCCCCAGAGCAACACAAGCTACGCCGAAGGACCCGTAGTTTTCTCAAACAAGAAGATTCTCGGAACGTCCGACGCCCAAAAGAGCCTGGATGAGAAACTCACGGCCGAGGTCAAGAGAATGCTCAGAGAATCCTATCCCGGATACGGGTAGAAAGCCTGTCTGCAAGAGCTGAAAACTCCTCGACGTGCCTTATCTTTCCCTTGCTAGCAGGGAGCATCTCCTTCTGGTAAAATAGATCCATTGAAACCCTGCCATTAAGGACTCTCTTGACTCGCTGCAATAGTCTCCTCCCTTCCTGGTCGTTGTCCAAAAGAAATATGATCTTCCTGAACTCGATACACCTGGATTCAAGTTTTGCAAGTTTTGAGTTGTGGCACAAGAGATAGAGCTCCCCTGAGAATCCGGAATCGCGCAGGGCTTTCGCATCCCGCAGTCCCTCAACTACTACGAGAGCGTCCTCTTCCTGGTTTAGCTTTTTCACGAAGCTTGAGAGAGACTCGACAATGTCTGATTCAGCTAAAGCTTTGCTCAAAACTGTGAACATCTCATGAGATAGAACGATTTAAGCGAATGTGGAGCTCAATGTAGCTAAGATTATATCTCCATCCTGAACAAGTCAACGCTTCAGCGGCGTCCTTTCAATGCTCGCCAAAACAATGGTACTTTTCACCACACTGACATTGCTACTGATGCTTTTCGGGTTCATCGTAGGGTTGTTCCTCGGCAGCCCGCTAGTCTTCATGCTGATCGGTCTAGTGTTTGCAGGGGTACTCAATCTTGCCTCGTATTTGTATAGCGACAAATTCGTGCTGTGGTCCACGCACACGATGTTGATCAGCGAAACTGATAATCCCGGTCTATACTCAATAATAAGGAACGTCTCGCAAAAGGCAAACATCCCGATGCCGCGCGTTGGCATCGTCGACTCGGTTCAGGCAAACGCATTCGCGACCGGCAGGAACCAAAACAGGGCAGTTGTCGTTGTGACTACTGGGATCCTAAAGACCCTGACGGCGGGCGAGCTCGAAGCAGTCATTGGCCACGAGATTTGCCACGTCACTCACAAGGACATTCTCGTTGCCAGCGTTGCAGCAACAATAGCAGGCGCAATTTCATACCTCGGCCAGATAGTTCTCTGGAACTCTTTCTTTGCAGGGACAGGAAGGAGCAGGGACGAGAACAACGGAGGGCTCTACATGATGATAGTGGCCGCGATACTGATTCCGATTGGAGCAGTGCTCGTGCAGCTCGGAATTTCAAGGAGCAGGGAAAGTTATGCTGACGTCGAGGGAGCGAAGCTAACTCAAAAGCCGCAGGAGCTCATAAACGCGCTAAGGAAGATATCTTCAAAGTCAGCGGCGTCGCAGTGGAGACATCAGAACGCACCGTCGCCGGCAACATCTTCTCTGTGGATAGTAAACCCCCTAAAGGGCAGCACTTGGACTGAAATGTTCTCGACGCACCCCAGCCTCCAGAAGAGGATCGCAAACATCTCCAAAGTCGCGCAAGATATGGGTATTATGGTCTCCTAGACGAACGCTAGAAACAGGAAAAACACAGCGCAAGTCAGTGCAGTTGCGACAACACCGTATTTCACAAACTCGACAAACGAGAATGCCTTTTGTTTTCTTTGCTCTGCAGAGTCGAGTATTATCACATTGCTCACGGCGCCAAGGAGTGTCAGGTTTCCTGCGAGAGTGCTTCCTGCAGCTAGAGTCAGCCACGGGATCGTGCTCGAACTTGTAAAAGATAGTGCGTGCATCTCGTAAGTGTAAAGCTGAACGAATGGCACGTTGCTCAATACTTGACTAAGCAAGACAGAGTTCGTCATTATCGAGTAGGTTGATTCAACTCTGGACGCCGCATGTGGTATGGGCAAGTGAGACAGGAGTATCGAACCTATGCTTGAATCCCAGACGGCCCTCATGACGACGAACATCCCTGCAAAGAAGACGAGAATACCCCAGTTCATACCCAAAAGCAGCTGCAGTCTTCTGGGGCTCGAAATCAGCATGAGCATTCCGAAAGAAAGTGCGATGTTTCCGAGCGTCAACCCGAGCGATTGCAGGATGGGGAAAATCTCGACCGACACGAACGTGGCGAGCATGAGCAGAAGTATGACTGCGCTGAGTTTTGCAAGGCCCCGATCAGTTATCGCATTGCTCTTGTCCGGTAAGGACTCTGCTGTTTTTTGGTAATCCTGTACTACCTCGTAGTCCTTCCTGAAGAACAGCTTCGAGAGGTAGTAAATTAGCAGCAACGAGACGAGCGAAGGAACGAGCAGGTAAAGGATAAACTGGCTAAACGGGCTGGGCATCCCGCTGTTTAGAGCGACTAGCAGATTTTGGGGATTACCGATCGGTGTGAACGCGCTTCCGGTCGTGATTCCAAATGCAACCGGAATCAAGAGAGATTTCGGAACAAGTTTTAACTTTGTAGAAATGCTCAGAGCGAGCGGCGTCAGGAGAAGCGCAATCCCATCGTTCACCAAGAAAGCAGAGAGTAATCCAGAGCCGAAGACAAGTCCCAAGACGAGCCTGTCCACGTTCTTTGCCCTTGATAGCAGCGAGATTACAATGTATTCCAGCAGACCAGATTTCTCAAACCCCGCGTTAATCACGAGGAGGCCAAACAGGAAAGCTAGCACAGGAAAATCTATCGCGCGGAAAGCTTCGACCGGCGATATTGTCAAGGTAGCAAGCATTAGCGCCGCGCCTATGATCATGGATGCCCAGATGGGAAAGATCCTACCGCGAAACTTGCGGAATATCAAGAGTGTGTAGGTGAGCAGGAAGATTCCTAGCGCGAAAAAAATCAAGTTACCCCATGATCGGGATTAGCGTTAAAAACTAATTACGACCCGATCATATTGGCCAGCTTTGGAAACTCAGTTCAAGACTCCATACGAGAAATACCTGCTTCAGGGCATTGCGGAAGAGAAAAAGCATCTCGACAGCTTGTATGACCAGTTTGCTAGAACAAGTTCTGTTAACAAACGGTTATTGAAGCGAAAGATAGACAAGACGCTTGAGAACATCGACCTACTTGGAAGGGAACTGGCAAAATATGGATACGGCCTCAGCTGGCTACGCGAGCCAAGCAAGGAGCGGGACGAAAAGGCAGAGCATCTTGAGAAAATCGCAGAG